>NZ_QTZI01000009.1:0-140000 GCF_003462605.1 Roseburia sp. OM04-10BH | reverse complement strand
TTTAGAAAATCCCGGCAAATATCTGTACCAGAAGATTATGCTGATAGAGAAATGCGAGGAACTCATTTTCTCCGATATATGTCACCAGCCGCGTGCCCCATTCTGTGGCTGCCATAATATGTATCAGATAAAATGCCACCCAGACTATAAGAAATCCTTTCACACCGCCTGCCAACATTCCCATGAACCGGTTGATTCCTTTCAGAACCGGAAGCTTCACCACCAGATCCAGCACATTCAAAATAATATGAAGAACCAGATATACCACCACATATGTCACTATGCAGGCAATCAGACTGATGATAAAATGCGTGATTTTTTGTGCCATTGCCTGATAAACTCCGCTATCTGCCAATGCCTGATGGACCGCATCACTTCCCGCTTCTGCCGCTTTGTCCATAAGGGCATCCAGTTCTCCGCCACTGATACCATTTTCTTCTAACTGCTGTCTGGTCTCTTCGGACTTCTCCTGTGCTTCCAGGTCCAGCCGGTCCTGCGCATTTTTTTCCACATGCTCTAAGCATTTCTCCGTGATTCTCTCATCCAGCTCTGTGTTTTCTTCTATATAGGTTGTAATCCTTGGAGCTGCAACCGACACCACTGCAAGGGTGATAATCATTGCAAGCAGGGAGAATACTATTTTTATAAATCCACGGAAGTATCCCTCCAGGGCACATACTACCAGGATTCCAATCACACATATCAATAACCAATTCACTTCAGTCTTACCTTCTCTGTTGTTCCTTCCATTATAAATATATAACCATTCTGGCTGCCGTCTGAAATTACATCATACAGCGGTGTATCAAATGTATAGGAAAATTTCTTTACACCATATGTATTGTAAATCTGACACTCTGTGGCGTTCCGGATACAGATTTCTCCATTTCCAAGGAAGTCCACATTTTCATAATCCATGGTAAAATCCTTGCTTAATACATGTTTGCCACCGGTATTATAAATTTCCATATGGCGGCTTTCTTCTGTGCTTTCGGTATCGGATTCTGCCTGCACATCATTATTGTAAATGATGCCAATATAATTTTCACTGGTAAATACACTCTTTATTTCCTGGTTCAGCGCAATTTCATCATCCGGCTCCGGTTTCTGGGTACCTCTGAACAAAATAATTTTGGAATCGCCAAATGCCACCAGACGGTTGTTATCGGTAAATTCTATCTGAGGTATTATCACATCCGGATAGTCGAAGCTTCCTACCATATAATCAATCTCATTTTGTCCTACTGAGCCAAAATTGTAGAATTTGATTGTGCTGCATACTTCTCCATTATTGACCGTGAGCATGGACACTGCTAATTTCTTTCCATCATTGCAAAGGGAAATATCCAGCGGATAACCGCTTTTTTCTGTATAGAATGCACCGGACACCAGATTTTTGCCATTTTGGTCATACATACGGATGTAATTCTCTCCGTCACTCTCCATCCATACTGCCACAACGCCCTGGTTGGCTACGCTTATTCTGGAGATGTTCATCGGTGTCTCAATTTTGCCCTGCATTCCCGCCTGATTCATGATATAGATTTCAGTTCCGCCCCTATCTGCCAATGCCACATAATCCTCACAGACATCTGCCATTGGTTCTTTCATCTCATAGGTCTGGTTCCAGTACACTTCATCATTGGCGTCGGTATAAATTGCCCCATCGTTACTATATTTGATAAAACCATTTCCATATGCAAGAAACTGGCTTCCAGCAGTGTCCTGACGTTCCACGCTTTTTTCTACCGTGTAACTATTATATTTCCGCAATTTCTGAAAAAAGAAAATCCCCAATGCTGCAACAGCTGCCAGTGCCAGCAACAACAATATGATTTTTATTATTTTCAAACGATGTTTCCGTATTTTGGTATTCAGTTCTTCTTCGTCTGTTTCGATGGTACGAAACTGTGTTTTATCTGCCATTTCTGTTTCTTAACTCCTGCTGTTCTCTTCACTCTTCTATTGATTATAGCCTATATTCCATGTTTCGGCATTATTTTTTTCTTATGGAAGTATTAATTTTTCGCCAACCTTTATATTATCGACATTTTCAATCCCATTTGCCGCACACAAATCTGCCACATGGGAAGCATCCTGATATATCTTTTTACTGATGGAAATCATGCTGTCTCCCGGCTGCACGATATAATAGCCCTGCTGCAATATAATTTCCGCCTCGGACTGCGGCTGTGTACTTGCTGATGCTGCCTGGTCAGATGTATTATCCGGTGCTGCCGTGCTATCCTGTGCTGCCGTGCTGTCCGGTGCTGCCATGTTATCCGGTGCTGCCGTGTTGTCCGCAACCTGTAAGTTTTCTGCATTCTCTTTTTCCGTTGGTTCTACCTGTCCCGCAAGGTCCTCGATGACCAGCTTTGTCTGGGTTTCCGTATCCGGTGCAGGGTCTGTTCCTGATGAATCATTTTTCTGTTCCATGACACTGACCGCAGTTTCTAGTTTCTTCATTTTCTCATAATTATTGAACATGCTGATGCCTACAACTATGATTGCAATGACCACAAGAAGACCACTTCCATAAACCAGTGAATGAAATGCCGGCAGTTGAAAATTCTTTTTTGGTCTGTTTAAGACCAGCTCCCGGTAGTTTTTTAATGCCTCATCCCGGACTTCCTCCGGTTTCACTTCCTGCGGTGTGTCTTTCCGCGATACTATCATATACTCCTGCATCGCCTGGTTGCGTTCATAATAGATATAATAGCCTTCTTTTTTATGAACGGCTCCCTCTTCATATATGTATAACGTTTCTTCTTTTTCCAGGGAATCCGACAGCAGCAGAAGTCTATTGTTTCCACCAAAGAAATTTTTCAGTATCCGTTCCAGTTCCGGTGTCAGGCAGGGTGCTGTCCCCTTCTCATCATAAAACCAGCCCAGTAGTGTGCTTCCGTCAAAATAGCGTTTAATTAAGGTGCATATTTCTGTCCGGATTTTCTCCTGAAAAACCGGAGCTGTCCCACAATATGCAATTTCCGGCAATCCAAATGCCCCATTTACATAGATATTCGTGTTTTTGCCATGGGTTTCGGTTCTGCCCACCAGAATGCATACCCTCCGTTCATTCATTCCGAGAAATGCCGGATGCAGATAGGTGTATACATAATCTTCTATGAAAATGTGTTTTTCACCCTCTGGCGTCCCAATCTGGCGGAAATTTCGTGGAAACGTTGCCGTATCCTCCGCCTTCTCGTTCGTTCTTCTATTTTCTGTCACTATATTTCCTGTTGCGGTATTTCCTGCCGGTGCATTTCCTGTTGCTGAATTTTCTATTTCCTTCCGTTGTATAATCTCTATCACGTCTGCCGCCCCTTTCCTCTTGTCCTGGGACAACCATAACACAGAGGCGGCGGATTTTTTGCCATATCATGGATGGCGAAAAATGAAGTTTCTGACAGGTTTTTACGAAAAAAGCTGCCACTTTTTCAGTGACAGCTTTCCTTTTTGTCTTTTTTAGTTTTCTTTTACAAAGGCTTTTACCTTTTTGTAGATACTTTCTGCATCCAGTCCGTATTTTGCAATCAGTTCCGGTGCCGGGCCTGACTCGCCAAAGGTATCATTTACGCCAATGCGGAGCACTTTGGCCGGTGCTTTCTCGCAAAGGACTTCACATACAGCACTTCCAAGTCCACCGATGATGGAATGCTCTTCTACCGTTACGACTTTGCCTGTCTTTGTGGCTGATGCAGCAACTAATTCTGCATCGATTGGCTTAATGGTATGGATGTTGATAATCTCTGCATCAATGCCATCTGCTGCCAACATTTTCTCTGCTGCTAATGTCTCGCTTACTTCCAGTCCGGTTGCAAAAATGGTAACATCTTTTCCTTCTTTTAAGACGATTCCTTTTCCGATTTCGAATTTGTAATCTTCGTTATCGTTAAATACAGGAATTGCAAGTCTGCCAAATCGGAGGTAAACCGGTCCTACATGTTCATATGCCGCTTTTACTGCAGCTTTTGCTTCAATATCATCACTCGGATTAATCACTACCATTCCAGGAATTTCACGCATCAGTGCAAGGTCTTCTAAGCACTGGTGGGTTGCACCGTCTTCTCCTACAGAGATTCCTGCATGGGTTGCACCGATTTTTACATTCAGGTGTGGATATCCGATTGCGTTACGCACCTGCTCATAAGCACGTCCTGCTGCAAACATTGCAAAGGAGCTCATGAATGGAACTTTACCGCAGGTAGAAAGTCCTGCTGCGATTCCAGCCATATTTGCTTCTGCAATTCCACAGTCCAAGAAACGTTCCGGAAATGCTTTCTTGAAGATTTCCGTCTTGGTTGCACCTGCCAAATCGGCATCTAATACTACAAGGTCTGTGTGTTCCCTGCCCAGTTCTACTAAAGCATTACCGTAGCTTTCTCTTGTTGCAATCTTCTTTACTTCTGACATAATGCTTCACCTGCTTTCTTCAATTCTTCCATTGCCTGTTCGTACTGCTCGTCATTTGGAGCTTTTCCATGCCAGCCCACCTGATTTTCCATAAAGGAAACTCCTTTTCCTTTGGTGGTCTTTGCGATGATTGCAACCGGCATGCCTTTTACTTTCTTTGCTTCTGCAAAGGCATTACGGATTTCTTCCATATCATTTCCATTGATATTGATTACATGGAAATTGAATGCTTCAAATTTCTTATCAATCGGATATGGAGAACATACTTCTTCTACCGTTCCATCTATCTGAAGGTTATTGTTATCTACGATTACAGTCAGGTTGTCTAAGTGATGTGCGCCTGCCCACATGGCAGCTTCCCAGATTTGTCCTTCCTGAATCTCACCATCACCACACATTGCATATACCTGATAATCCTTATCATCCATCTTACCAGCCTGTGCCATTCCTACTGCGCAGGACAATCCCTGTCCTAAGGAACCTGCAGACATATCAACACCCGGAATATGTTTCATATCCGGATGTCCCTGTAAATAAGAACCTGTATGACGCAGTGTCACAAGATCTTCTACCGGAAAATATCCTTTGTGTGCCAGTACAGAATATAATGCCGGAGCTACATGTCCTTTCGACAGCACAAATCTGTCGCGGTCTGCCATCTTCGGATTCTTCGGATCCACATTCATCTCTTCAAAATACAGATATGTCATAATATCTGCTGCGGAAAGTGATCCGCCTGGATGTCCGGATTTTGCACTGTGCAATGCCGTAACAATACTTTGTCTTACTTCATTTGCCTTTTTTTCCAACTCTGCATTCGTCATTTTACTTAACCTTTCTCATGAATAAGCTTGTTTGTATCCATTACAACTCCACACGTCCCTCTAACGCGCGAAGTAATGTTACCTCGTCAATGTATTCCAAATCCCCTCCCACAGGGACGCCGCTGGCAATTCTTGAGACCTTGATTCCAGTCGGTTTCACCAGCTTGCTGATATACATTGCTGTTGTCTCTCCCTCTAAGCTTGAATTGGTGGCGATGATGACTTCTCTTACATCACCCTCCAGCCGATGTATCAGCTCCTTGAGCTTAATGTCATTCGGTCCGATTCCAAGCATCGGAGATATTGCCCCATGAAGTACATGATATACTCCTTCATATTTTCCAGTTTTCTCATAAGCTGCCAGATCCCTGGTGTCCTCTACTACCATGATTACGCTGTGATCCCGCTGGGGATTTTTGCATATCGGGCAGAGTTCATCATCGGTCAGGGTCAGGCACTCTTTGCAGTAGTGTATATTCTGTCTTGCATCTAATATGGAACGACTTAATTTTTCCACATTTTCTTCCGGCATATTCAAAATATGAAATGCCAGTCTCTGCGCCGACTTTGGTCCAATTCCCGGCAAGCCGGAAAGTTGTTCTATCAGACGGCTTATCTGACTGCTGTAATAGTCCATTCTGCTTCCTCTTCTCCTTCAGCTGATTAGAATGGGAATCCGCCGCCAAGTCCACCCATGCCACCGGTAATCTTGGACATGGACTGCTGGGAATATTCTTCAATCTGGCGCAGTGCCTCATTGGTTGCTGCCATAATCATGTCTTCTAACATTTCTACATCATCCGGGTCAACTGCTTCCGGATCAATCTTTACTTTGGTTACTTCTTTCTTACCGGAGACTGTAACCTCAACTGCACCGCCACCTGCTGCGGCTGTTACTTCTTTCTCCTCTAACTCCTTGGATGCCTCTTCCATCTGGCGCTGCATCTTCTGTGCCTGTTTCATAAGGTTTCCCATATTTCCCGGCATTCCGCCCGGAAATCCGCCGCCTCTTTTTGCCATGTTTCCATTTCCTCCTGTATTTTATTCATCTTCAATGGTTATATCCATATTGATTATCTGTGACAAATCCACATAGGATTCTTCAAACGGACGATTCGACTGATTCTGCTGAATCTGAATCTCCACTTCTTTTTCTATATAATCAGAAATCACCTGTCGGATTTCATTTCTGTGGTCTTCCTCTTCCACGTAGCCTGCTGCAACCGGGTCATCCAATACAATCATCAGACGGTCATCTCCGCCAAGACTTAAATGTGCCGACTTAAGATAGGTGCGCACCACGCCGCTCATCTTCGGTAGAATGGAATTCCAGTTCTTTACAATCTGTTCCACATCTTCCGGGATTGCTTTTGGCATTGGCGGACGGCTGACCGGTGCTGCTGCCTCGGCCGGCTGTGTCGCGGTATTCACCGGTGCTGCCATGGGAATTCCCTGCTCCATCTTCTTTTCTAACTTTGCTAACCGGTCTGTAATGGAATCCATGTTGGTCTCCATTGCAGGTTTACATAATTTAATTATTGCGATTTCAATTAAGATTCGTTTCTGGGAAGAATATTTTACCTGATTGGACAGCTCGGAGAAAATCCGGATATACCGCATCAGTACATCTGCTTCTACCAACCGGGCTTCTTCTTTTAAAAGTGCCATGTTCTCAGAAGACATATCTAAGACTTCTTCCATATCGTCTGAGCCTTTTAACAAAAGCAGGTTTCTTAAATACCAGGTAAAGTCATTGACAAACTGTCCTAAATCTCTTCCCTCGATGACCAGCTCTTCTAACTGCGAAATGGCTCCTGCCACATCTTCTGCCAGCACTTTCCGCAGTAATTTAGAAAAGACTTCCGTATCTACTGCACCCAGCACCTCTAACACATGGTCATAGGTCAGCTTCTGTCCCAGATAAAAGGCGATGCACTGGTCTAAAAGGCTTAAGGCATCCCGCATGGATCCGTCTGCCGCTTTGGCAATATAGCGGATTGCCCGTTCTTCCACTTCCACATTTTCCTTTTCCATCAGTTCCATCAGGCGGTCTGATATGGTCTCAATGGAAATCCTCCGGAAATCATACCGCTGACATCTCGAAAGAATCGTAATCGGTATCTTATGGGCTTCCGTAGTTGCCAGTATAAAAATGACATAGGAAGGCGGCTCTTCCAGGGTCTTCAACAAAGCGTTAAAGGCTCCGATGGAGAGCATGTGCACCTCGTCTATGATATAAACTTTGTATTTTCCTTCTGTCGGGCGGTATGCTACCTCTTCCCGGATTTCACGGATATTATCTACACCGTTATTGGATGCCGCATCAATTTCGATAACATTCATGGAACTTCCTGCCGCAATTGCTTTACAGCTTGCACATTCTCCACAAGGGCTTCCATCTACGGGATGTTCGCAGTTGACTGCCTTGGCAAATATTTTTGCGATGGTTGTCTTACCGGTTCCTCTCGTTCCACAGAACAGATATGCATGGCCGATACGGTCTGCCTTTATCTGGTTCTTTAAGGTTGTTACTATATGCTCCTGTCCTTTGACATCCGCGAATTCCTGTGGGCGGAACTTACGGTAAAGTGCCATGTATGACATCTATTCCATCCTCGCTTCTCTTAATCTCCAAAGCTGATTCCAATGGTCTTTGCCTCTTTAATCATCTGGCAGCCCGGGTCAACCGTCTTTAACTTGCCAGCCACATCCTTCAGTGGAACACGCTTTGTCTTATCATTAATCATCGCAATCATGTATCCGTAATCTTCATCAATGATTGCCTGGGCTGCTGCTGCACCAAGTCGTGTACAGAGTGCACGGTCATATGGGCATGGACTGCCACCGCGCTGGGTATGGCCCGGTACGGTTACACGTACTTCGGTGCCACTGCGTTTCTCAATCTGGTCTGCAATCTCATAGGATACAGACGGATATTTATAATTCTTTAACTTCTCTTTGTATTCTTTCTTAGAAAGTGCTGCATCTTCCTTGGAAATAGCACCCTCTGCTACCGCAAGAATGGTAAAGCCTTTTCCATCCCTGGTTCTCTTATCTATTGCTTCGATGACTTTATCAATATCATATGGGATTTCCGGCAGTAATATGATATCTGCGCCACTGGCAACACCTGCGTACAGGGTCAGCCAGCCCACTTTATGTCCCATGACTTCTACGATAAAGACACGATTATGGGATGCTGCTGTTGTGTGTATACAATCAATAGCTGCACATGCTACATTGATTGCACTATAGAAACCAAAGGTAATGTCTGTTCCATAGATATCATTGTCGATGGTCTTCGGCAGATGGATGACATTTAATCCTTCTTCCCGAAGGAGATTGGCAGTCTTCTGTGTTCCGTTTCCGCCAAGGATTACCAGACAATCCAGTTTCAGTTTATGATAGGTCTGCTTCATTGCTTCCACCTTATCCAGCCCGTTCTCATCCGGCACACGCATCAGTTTAAATGGCTGTCTGGAAGAACCCAAGATGGTTCCGCCCTTGGTAAGGATTCCCGAAAAATCCTTTGATGTAAGCAGGCGGTAATCGCCATAAATCAATCCCTTGTAACCATTATAAAAACCGTAGATTTCCAACTCATCCACATTATGACTTAATCCTTTTACCACGCTGCGCATTGCTGCATTTAATGCCTGACAGTCTCCGCCGCTGGTCAACATACCTATTCTTTTCATTTGCTGCATCCCTTTCTTTGCTTATTGTTGTGCATACGCCCACACATCCAAAATATATTATAATATATTTTTTTTTAGGGTACAAGCTATAATGCCCGCTTAAGCAATTTATTTACAGGCAATTACTTTCAAGATATAATCCCATACTCTCTTTGTGGAAGAAATGCTTAATTTCTCCTCTGTGGTATGAATGGCAATCATATCCGGTCCGATGGAGACAGCATCCAGTCCGTCAATCTTACCTGCTAAAATGCCACACTCAAGTCCGGCATGAATGGCTTCTACGGTTGGCTCTTTTCCATACATTTCCTTGAAAATGCGGACCATATCATCCCGGAGTACAGAATCCCTGCGGTATTCCCACGCAGGATAATTACCGGTATTGGTGACTCTTCCACCAAACTCTTCCACCAGCGCAGCAATACGTTTCAAAAGATATTCTTTTGCGGTTCCCACTGCACTTCTTACGGCATACTGCAGAGTCAGCTTATCTTTTTCCAGAGTCAGAACGCCGAGGTTTAAAGAAGTCTCTACCAGTCCCTTGATGTCATCACTCATGCGAAGAATTCCATTTGGAAGCAGGTTGATTAAAAGCACTGTTTTTCTTGCTGCAGCTTCTGTTAATACTTCCTTCTCACAGTTTTCTTCTACTGCTACGGATATCTGGATATCCGGGTCACTGGTGGAAAATTCATGGGTGATTTTCTCTGCAATTTCTTCTATTTTATGGACAAGCTGTGTGGCATCTTCCTGTACCATAAGCTCTGCTGCACTTTCTCTTGGAATGGCATTCTGCTTATTTCCGCCGGATAATGCTGCTATCTGATAATGATATTCATCTTTTAATTCCAAAAGAATTCTTCCCAGTAAAATGTTGGAGTTGGCTCTTCCTTTGTCAATTTCCACGCCGGAATGTCCGCCCTTTAAGCCTGCCACATGAATAGAAACAAGATTTCCTGCGCTCTTTTCCCATTCCGCCGGAAGCTCACATACGGTGCTGCATCCACCGGCACAGCTTACCAGCATGATTCCTTCATTTTCAGAATCCAGGTTCAGAAGCTTCTTTGCTTTCAAGTGGGAAACATCCAGTGCTACGGCACCTTCCATGCCAACCTCTTCGGACACGGTACAGATAAATTCGATACGCGGATGCGCAATACTGTCAGAGTCTAAGATTGCCAGTGCGTATGCAACTGCAATTCCATCGTCGCCGCCAAGGGTTGTTCCTTTTGCACTGATATAATCTCCGTTTACTTCCAGTGTCAGTCCGTCATTTTCAAAATCAATGGTGCTGCCCGGTTCTTTCTCGCACACCATGTCCATATGTCCCTGAATCATCAGTGGTGCAACGTCTTCATAGCCCGGTGCTGCCTCTTTGATGATAATGACATTTTTTACTTCATCCTGATAATATTCTAAGTTCCGTTCCTTTGCGAAGTTTACCAGATAATTGCTGATTTTCTCCTCTTTATAGGATGGACGGGGAATATTGCTGATTTCTTCAAAATAATGAAATACCTCTTTTGGTTCTAAGCCTGCTAATGCGCTCATTATGATTCCTTCTTTCTTAATTTATTCTCATATACGATAAAATGGTTGTTATGCAGAATCTTGATATACTGGGACAGTCTCTCGTAAAGAGGTTCTGCCTTGTCACCGAATCTTTCTTTTACCAGTGTACCAATCTCATAGATGGTTTTCTTTCCATCCATCTGTTCCCACACGAAGCTGCCGAATTCATCCAGCTCGATATAGCTGTATTTCGGTTTCTTAAATAACACCTGTGCGATTTTGTTAAACACACCTTTATTATGCATTTTTATTTCTATTTTGCCATCTTTGTTCTTATTACATTCAAATAATGTATTCGGACGTGGAATATAATCTAAATAATTGTCTTTTTTCTTTGCCATATTGCCTCCTGTTATCTTCGCTAGCAGTATAAAACATCTGCCGCCTTTTCGCAAGACGGCAGATGCAAGAACTACTTTATTCTGTTTTTAATTTTCTTTTTTCTTCTTTCCACGGATGAAAAGGATTAAGGTTACGGCAAGTAATGCAAAGAATACCAGTCCGCCAATGTTTCCTAAACTGAAACCGAATATTGCAGATAAGTTAAATGCATCTGCAAAGGTCTCTCCCTTGAATGGAATGACTGCGCAGACTGCAAGGAGTATTCCTACCAGACCCTCTCCGGCAATCAGACCGGATGAATAAAGCACTCCATTTTCCACTTTGTGTTTCTTCTCTTCTTCAGATTCACCCTTCTTCTTATCGAAGTATAAGCGGATTAATCCACCAACAATCATTGGTGTGCTTAAGTAAATCGGAAGGTAAAGACCTACTGCAAATGGCAATACCGGAATTCCAAGGATTTCTACTACTACTGCAATACCAACGCCTGCAAATACCAGTACCCAAGGAAGGTTTCCGCCCATAACTCCTTCTACTACCATCTTCATCAAGGTTGCCTGCGGTGCAGGGATTGCTGAGGAACCATAGCTCCATGCTGCATTTAACAGATATAATACTCCACCGATTGCAATAGCGGACGCTGCCACACCGATGATTTCACCAACCTGCTGTTTCCAAGGTGTTGCTCCTACCAGATAACCGGTCTTTAAATCCTGTGATGTATCTCCGGCGATTGCTGCGATGATACAGATGACAGAACCGATTGCAATAGAAGCTACCATTCCAGGCATTCCGATGGTTCCGGTTGCTTTTAAAATCATAGTTGTGATAAGCAGTGTTGCAATTGCCATTCCGGATACCGGGTTATTAGAACTTCCTACGATACCAACCATTCTGGATGATACGGTTGCAAAGAAGAATCCGAAGATTACAATAATAATTGCTCCAAGAAGGCTTACCGGAACTGCCGGAACCAGCCACATGATAATAGCCATGATTCCAATCGTAAGAATTACGATATTTATTGGAATATCTTTATTGAGACGGCTGTTGTCGCCATTTCCTTTGCTTCCGTAGCTCTTTAATGCCTGACGGAAGGTCTTTGCGATAAGTGGCAGATTCTTTACCAGACTGATGATTCCGCCTGCAGCAACTGCTCCTGCCCCAATGTAACGGATATAGTTTGACCAGATTCCTGATGCGCCAAGTTCAGATACCGGAACACTTGCCGGGAAAATGGTAAGGTCTGCGCCAAAGAGTGCGATTAACGGCATCAGTACGAACCAGCCGATTACTCCACCTGCAAAAATGTAGGAAGATACTCTGGCTCCACAGATATAACCAACTCCAAGAAGTGCCGGAAGTACATCCATTCCGATTCCGGAACCCTTGTAAGATTTGATTTCATAAGTCACTTCACTCGGGAATACTTTCAAACCATCTGTGATGAATTTGTATGCTGCTGCAATTCCCAGACCAGCAAATACGGTACTTGCTTTTGCTCCGCCTTCTTCTCCGGCTACCAGCACTTCTGCACATGCTTTTCCTTCCGGATAAGGAAGCTTTCCATGCTCCTGTACGATTAACGCACTACGAAGTGGAATCATAAACATAACTCCGATAACACCACCGATTAATGCAATCAATGCGATTTCCACTAAAGATGGCATGCTTGTGCCACCTTCCTCTGCCCACATGAACAGAGCCGGAAGTGTAAAGATTGCTCCTGCTGCAAGAGACTCTCCGGCAGAACCGATGGTCTGTACCATGTTATTCTCCAGAATGGAGTCCCTTCTTAAAATTACGCGGATAATTCCCATGGAAATTACCGCTGCCGGTATGGATGCCGACACTGTCATTCCTACTCTAAGTCCTAAGTATGCATTTGCTCCACCGAAAACTACGGCCAGCAGGATACCCAGAATAATAGAGATTGGCGTAAGCTCCGGCAAAACTTTGTCTGCCGGAATATACGGCTTGAACTCTTTTTCATTATTCATTTGTCTAATCCTCCTACTTATGGTCACTATAACCAATATAAATAATATTATACGGGCATTTGCCGGGTCTGTCAATGAAATCTGCTTGCATCCGGCAGGAAAATATTGTATGATATATATGTTATTGTGCAAAACACTTTACCACACGAATCCAACAAAGTGTATGCACTCTTTTTTATCTGGAGATGTATCGAAGTGGTCATAACGGGGCGCACTCGAAATGCGTTAGCCCTCCGGGGCACGCGGGTTCGAATCCCGCCATCTCCGTTTCATAAAAAGTGCCGGTGGAATTTTCCACCGGCACTTTTTATACGCTCCGGCACCTGTGTCCGGTATTATTTTTACTCCGGCAGATCCGGTATCAGTTCCACATAAATCTGATCGAAGTATTTCTTTAATTCCTCCCGGATTCCATTTCTGATTCTGGTGAGGGACTGCATTGTAATAATGTCATTGGGACTGTCTATGTATATTTCCACCCAGGTTTTTCGTCCGGTCTGGATTACATCCAAAAATTCTATCGTATAGGAACAGGTCTGCATATACTGTTCTGCAATGGAACGTATCTGATCCATAACTTCCTGCTCCGGTGCAAAGAGCACCAGCTCCCTGAGTCCATGCAATATCATTTTCACCGGTTCTACAATTAAGATTAATGCCATCACAATTGCTACTACCGGGTCTATGTACGGTGCCAGCCATTCGTACGGTGTCTTCTGCAGCAGGAACTGTCCGAAGAATGCGGCGGATACGCCAAAACTGCTGACTACATCCAGTTTCCAGTTATACATTTCCGCTTTTACCACTACGGATGCATACCGTTTACTGAAATAATGAAGCAGAAAATAGATGATAAGACAGCCGGCAAACACACCAAACTCAAAGCCTGCAAGCTGGCTGGCATTTACCATATGTCCGCCATGCAGGATGCTTTGCACACTGTCGATTAAAAGCTGGATGGTAACTACTAAAAGTACACTGTACTTGATTACCAGAAATAAAGATTCCACCTGGGAAAATCCATATGGTCTGCGTTCCGTTACCGGCCGGTACAACAGTGGCACCAGCACCAGAAACGGTCCTATCATTATTAAATCTGTCACATCAAATACGCAGTCCATCAGTATTGCATGGGAATGACTGATATATGCCATAACTCCTTCTGCTGCTACAAAGAGTACACTTCCAATAAAGGACAGGTTTATCATTCTTTTTTCCAGTTTCATTTTACTGGCTGCATTCATTTCCTTAATTACCGGTAAATCTTCATTGGCTGTACGGACTATTTTTCGTTCCGGCATTTTCTTTCCTCCCATTCCTGGCTGTTCAAAAGCACATCAGATATATTCTCTTTAAAAAATCACATCAAAAATCGTCCCTCCAGACGGACTGGCCTTAACTGTTATACTGCCATCATGCACTCTCACAATTTCATGAACCAGAGCAAGTCCCAGACCTACGCCCCCCAGTTCCCTGCTTCTGGATTTATCCACACGGAAGAATGGTTCAAACACGCGCTCCCGTAGTTCCTCCGGGATTCCGCTTCCTGTATCCTCTACTGACAGATAAACATGCTTTTCCTTCTGATACGCAGTAACTGTAACCAGTCCACCTGAATGATTATATTTTATTGCATTTTCAACAAGATTATATACCAGCCTGTAAATAAGAATATCACTTCCGACCATTGTTGTATTCTTGCATTTTCCAGCAAGCTTTATATTTTTTTCCTGTGCAAGAGGTTCCAAATCTGCCAGCACTTCATCAATGAGAGCGTCAACTGCAATTTTCTCATCTCTCCCCACCGTCTGAAGTTCGCTCATGTCAAGAAGTGTCTTTACCATCCTGCTGAGCCTGTCATTCTGTTCCGTAACCATCTTTATCGTCTGTAAAGTATCTGTATCATTGCCCGGATGTCTGGCGGAATTATATAAATCAAGCTGTACCTGCATTAAAGACAGCGGGGTTCGAAGCTCATGTGCTGCATTTGCGGTAAATTGTCTTTGTATCTCAAAGGCATCCGAAAGGCGTTCCAGCATTTTGTTATATGAAGCACTAAGCTGGTTCAGTTCTTTCACCTGATTCTCTTCTATCCGTGAATCTGCCAGATTCTGTGCCTGTACTTCTTCGATTTTATCCGAAAACTCTCTAATCGGTCTGAGGGCACGCCCACTTATAAAATATGTAGCCACTCCACCAAGAAGTGCCAATAAAGCTGAAATTATCAGGCTGCTTTTTTTGTAATCCGTCTTATTGTTATATACCTGGACCGAAAAATCATTTGCAAATTCGTCCCACTTGTCTTCCGGAATACTGATATATATTTCGTCTGATTCATTTCCATTCCCATCTCCCTGTGCATCAACAGTCTCCTGCAGGGAATCCATATAATACACACCGTTTTTATAGACCAGCATAGTCAGGCATCCACATATTACCGCAATATATAATGTAATGATACAGGTAAGCCTCCACTGCAGCGACATTCTTCTCATTTATCGGACTCCTCTCGTATTTTATACCCCTCTCCCACCTTGTTCAAAACCGGATCATATCCAAGCACGGACTTTAGTTTTCTTCTGAGTGACGACATATGCACTCTAATGGAGCCGCTAAAGCTATCCACGGATGCATCCCAGACATGCTCTATCAGTTCCTCCTGGCTGACCGGTCTGCCAAGATTAAGAAGAAGGTATTCCAGAATACCATTTTCTTTTCTTGTCAGGGGAACCATTTTCCCTTTTGCATATGCCTCGCGTCTTATCGTATTGAACTTAATTTCACCACTTTCCAGGCATATATCCTTCTGCACAAATTTTCTTCTTGTCAGGCTTCTGATACGTGCCTCAAGTTCCTGTAAATGAAACGGTTTTTCCATATAATCGTTTGCACCTGCATCCAGTCCCTCAACCTTATCGGCAATCTGTCCTCTTGCAGATAATATCAGGACCTTCGTCTCCTCATTTTTCTGTCTAAGTTCCCTTAAAATGTCCATTCCATCCATACCCGGCAGATTCAGATCCAGAACAATCAAATCATAATCCTCCGCCAGAATGCATTCCAGTGCCTCTTCCCCGTCATAGCAGGTATCCACCTCGTAACCGGCATCATACAGACTTTTTGCAATTGTGTCGCATATTTGTTTCTCATCTTCAACTATTAATAATCTCAAAAGCTTTCACCTGTTTCTTAACAAAAATTTTACAACTGCTATTGTATAATACCCAGGTCAGCAGGTCAATAAATTCAATAAATGAAAGGAGCAACAATATCTTGAAGTGTCAAAAAATATCTCAAATTGCCTTGCTTATCACCGGTATCACTATGGTCAGCTATGGTGCAATCAGAGGTGAAGCAGCTGCCGTACTTGGCAAAGCAATAAAATTATGTCTGGAGTGTGTCGGAATTGGATAAGAATAAAAAAATAATATCAAAAAGAGCTGCCGGAATACGTGGATGGATACAGGCAGCTGCCACGCTGCTTACTAATATTCATATTCCCAATTTATTCAAGGGTAAAATCTATCAGGGCAGTGCTAAAACGGTATGTGTACCCGGATTAAACTGTTATTCCTGTCCCGCTGCATCCGGAGCCTGTCCTATCGGAGCTTTTCAGGCAGTTGTCGGTTCATCGCGATTTAAATTTTCATACTACATAACAGGATTTTTTATTTTACTCGGTGTGACACTTGGGCGATTTATATGTGGTTTTTTGTGTCCGTTTGGATGGTTTCAGGATTTAATCCATAAAATTCCCGGGAAAAAATTTTCTACAGCCCGGCTGAAACCACTAAGATACCTGAAATATCTTATCCTTATTGTTTTCGTTATACTTCTGCCAATGTTTGTAACGAACTCCATTGGGATGGGGGATCCGTTCTTCTGCAAATACATTTGTCCTCAAGGCGTTCTGGAAGGGGCTATACCTCTTTCACTGGGAAATGTTGCCATACGATCTGCACTGGGAAAGCTATTTTCTTTTAAATGCCTTATTTTAATTACAGTTGTTGTGTTAAGTATTTTGTTTTACAGACCCTTCTGCAAATGGATTTGTCCTCTCGGGGCAATCTACTCACTGTTTAACAAGGTCAGCTTTCTTAAAATTAAGGTTGAAAACAGTAAATGTGTCGGATGCGGTCAGTGTTCCAATGCCTGTAAAATGGATGTTGATGTGCTCAAGACCCCGGATCATCCGGAATGCATACGATGCGGAGCATGTATAAAAGCCTGCCCTAAAGATGCCATCCACTATCAGTTTATGGGCATGCCATGCGAAAAAAGAGCATCCGCAGACAACAATATTCAAAAAAGTAACCATTAATTTTATTATCAATTATTCAAAGGAGAAATTATTCATGAAAACAAAAAGAACCGTTATTTCTATTTTTACCCTCTGTACAGCATTATTGTTTACAGCTTGTAGCGGAAAAGGAACTTCAAACACAGAAGCTTCCCGCGATACCCAGACCGAAGCCGGCTCTGAAGTTTCCAGCAGTTCCAATACTACGCTGGATGATTTATATCAGCAGGAGAATCAGCTCTTTGCTGATCATGAAGATGCATGGAACAAAGTATTTGGCATGATGAATAAAAGTACTGCTGATCCAAGCGGAAATTACGCCGACTATCTGGCTGCCGCCGTCGAATCAAATAAAGACTCATTTACAGAAGATGAATTAAAAACTCTTACAGATGATATTGAAACGATTCGAAAAATCGAGGAACAGATAGCAGCAATCGAAAAGGACAATACAGCATCTGACAATGCCTCCCAGAAGGATAATTCTGACGATACCTCTCCTTTCAGGAATTTCTCCGGTCAGGATTATGATGGTAATTCTGTTGACGAAAGCCTGTTTTCCGGAAATGCAGTAACTGTCGTTAATTTTTGGTTTACCGGCTGTAAGCCTTGTGTTGCCGAGCTGTCAAAACTTAATGAATTAAATGATACCATCAAATCCATGGGAGGAGAGGTAATTGGAATCAATACAGAAACCTTTGATGGAAACGAGGATGCCATCAAAGAAGCTGCAGCTATTCTGGAAAGCCAGGGGGCAGCATACCGCAATCTTTCCATTGACTCTGCTTCTGATGCAGGTAAATATGCCTCTGATATTATGGCATTCCCTACCACAATTTTAGTCGATAGAAATGGTAATATTGTGGGCGATCCGATGCTCGGTGGAATTGATAATCAGGACAACTACGATACCCTGATGAAACAGATTCAATCTGTAATTGATGCTGACGGTGCCAATAAATAAAACGCCCCTGTGGCTACAGTTCCATTGCAGTCATTCTGGTTATATGATATCCGCCGCCCATCGTTCTTTCCCGAACGATGAGGCGGCGGTTTTTTGCCAATTACATCTATCTGATTTTTACTCCAGTTCAACATAAGTTATAAAATATTTACTTTTTTAAATATTTTTCTTTAATGTTCCGAGATATTCTCCATTACAATAAACAAAGGGACCTGCTTCACCCTCTTCTCCAAAATACTCCGGTCTTAGCGACATAATATCGAGCAATTCATCCATATTATGCACCTTTGTTGCCTGATACGGCTGTTCAAAAGCAATCTTTTCTATAAACAAATAATAGTCACTGTACTTTATCAGAACACCGGTATGCCCCACAAAAACAACATCCGAGTATGGGTCATATATTACTATGCTAAGAAGAGAGAGCCTGTCACTATCCACTTGAAATCCATAATGTTTCCAGCTATCGGAAAATGTATTTTCCGGACGGCTACCATCTGTTACATTTTTTTCTCCATAGAGTGTGGTGAACATATTTTTATTCTCTTTTATGCTTTCATACCTGTCCACATTATCTATTGCTTCTGTATCAAACATTAAGTAGGTACCCTCATAGCTGCCTTCTGTCGATTCTGCGCGGAGCACACCATCCAGCAGAAGAAACGCTGTCATTCTGCAATCAGCATCCGAATAATCATGGTTCTGTTCCCAGCCATCCATACATTTTCCAATATCTGCTTTCATTTTTCCAGGATCTGACCAGCCATCCTCCAGTCCGGCATTTTTTCCGACAGTATCCGCGAAATCAGTCGTCCATTCCCGAAATGTATCTACATGGGAAGCTCCTGCTGATTCCAGTTCTTCACAAATCCCGGCAATGGAGTCTTTTCCTCCCATATATGTTGCAGCCGGCAGCTCCTGATTCTGTGATGCTTCTGTACAGGCACACAGCAACATGGACAGGAATACCATTGCTGCTGACAATCTCATTGTTATTTTGATTTTATTTTGCCTTTTCAACAGATAATACCTCTCCCTCAAACGGATCTACCTCAGAAATTGTTCCTGTATATTTTACCGTTACAGTATCTCCATTGCTGACATTTTCCAATCCCTCCGGTTTTTCTTCAAAAGTAAAACTATATGGCGTATCATTCTCATCTGTCACAACAAACATAAAATCCTTTATCTCATCAATGGTTCCTGTTAATTCTTTTTCTTCTGCTGTTCCTTCTTCTTTTCCCTCTTCGCTGCTATTTGTGATTGCATTATCCTGCTTCACCTCTGTTTGGCCACATCCTCCAAATAATCCAGCCCAAAATACCATTCCCATTACAATTGCGATTAATTTTTTCTTCATCATCCTATACCTCTTTCTTTTTTATCATGTTTTACAGTCTCTAAAATGCATCTCTGTAATGCCGCTTTGTAGAATTCCAGTCCACCATCAGTACATAGAACACTCTGCCGTATCGTCCATTTTCCACAATTCTGCCATGGTCAAGCACCCTCAGTGAGGTTCCATCTGCTTTCCGCAGATGGAAGTGTACATAATCATTGGAATGTCCTCCCCCTATCTGCTGCCAGATACTTTCTTCAACCTGCTCCCTTTCTTCTTCTTCAATCAGGTTACGGAAGCTTCCTTTTGTATACTCCTGCAGTTCTGCCATGGACCTGCATCCGGTGAGACGGATCATCTCATGGTTCGCAAAAAGAATTTCATCATTTTCTTTATCTGCTTTATAAATAATAAATGCTCCCGGAAGATTTTCCGAAACATCCTTCAATGCAAATCCAAGCTGCTTTCTGATTTCAAGTCCAATTCCTTCCCGGTACTGAAGACAGCCATTTTTCCCGTCAAGCTTTACTTCATAAAGTGCTGCATCTGCACAGCGCATCAACCGTGAATAGTTTTGTCCCTGCAACGGATACTCTGCATATCCCAGGGAAATAGTATATGTCACTTTTTCACCTTCATACCAGAAAGAACGCTTCTTTTTTGTAAACTGCTCCAGCTTTTCCCTTACTTCTTCGCCGGTGCAATTATCTAAGAAAATGCAGAATTCATCTCCACCTTTCCGTCCAAGCACTGCATGTTCCGGGAACGATTTCCGCATGCTTTCTGCTAATATCTGTAATGCCTTGTCTCCGGATTCATGTCCATATATGTCATTAATAAATTTGAAATCATCAATGTCAAACTGCGCTGCCACGCAAGAAGCTTCCGGATACTTTTTCAAATACTGTCTTACCTGCTCCTCAAATCCATGCCTGTTATTGATTCTGGTCAATACATCGGTTACAGCCAGCTTTTTAAATCTATTTTTATGCTCATCCAAAGCCAGAATCATAGAGACAAGTCCCGTCAGCAGCAGAACAATCAACAGTCCGCCAGCCAGCAGTCCATAAAAGTGCTCATAATTCGACCAGCCTGCCTTTGGCATGATTTCCAGTTTCCACTGACTTCCAACTGCTTCAAATTCATAAGCAACCGGATCCGTCAGAATTGCTCCTGAGCTACATACTTCTTCATATGTTGTATCCCATGGGGAAACGGTCTTTGATAACGTATAATCATAGTCAAAATCCGAAAGTGCTTTTAATGAATCAAAAAAAACATCCGGTACACGGATAATTACAATGGTAAATCCCCAGAATTCTTCTTCTCCGTTTTCATTTTTCAGGTATATCGGATTTCGTACTGCCATTCCGTATCCACCCTGCTCTAACTGAAACGGTCCCTGCATAATTTCAATATGGTTATCTCTGGCATAACGGGAAATTTCTCCCCTGTCTGCATCATTGAACAAGTCGATTTTTCCGGCTTCATTGCCCTCTTCCGGATATACCTCTGTTACTACACCATCCGGTGCAAGCTGGATACTCTGGGCGGAACCCATCATCATATCCTCTGCCACCTCTGAAAATTTATTAATCCTGCCATTTTCACTGACCAGAAGCTGCTTTAAAGCTTTTGTAACTCCAACTTCCTGTATAATATCAGACTTTATCCGCTCAGAATATACCATTGCATTCAGATTCGCCATTTTTCTGCTATTGTTTTGCTGTATATTTCCTACTCCATATAATACAGCTCCCAAAGCAGTCATCCCAAGCAGTAATACCATGACTGGCAATATTATTTTTCTCTTTTGTATCCGCATTTTCTGTCCTCACAACTACCCGAAAATCTTATTTCTCTTCTCATTCTGCTTCCTGTTATCAGGTATGCACTGAGTATAAACCCAAAAATCAGAACGCACAATATCAAAACAGCCGGGCTTCTCCTTCTATTTCCGTTCTTACTGGAATGCCACTACCTCGTAACCTGCCGCCTGCGCTGCATCAATAAATCTTCCAAGAATGGCTGTATTGGTGGCAGACTCCGCATGTAAAAGATAAATTGCTCCCGGATGCATCCGGTCTTTTAATTTCTGTAACGCTTCTGACTCGCCTGGCTGGTTATTGACATCATAGTCCTTGTATGCAAAGCTCCAGAACACGCTCTTGTAGTTGCAGTTATTGACCACTGCTAAGGACTGGTCACTGAATTTACCCGCCGGGAACCGGAACAGGTGCATATCATAGCCAAAATTATCCTTAATATACTGATGGTTCTCCATGACTTCATTTTTCTGCTGCTCCAGGCTCTGGGATGGAAGGCCCTCGGACGGATGGGTCACGCTGTGATTACCAATCTCATGTCCCTCGTCAATCATCCGCTGTACCAGCTCCGGCTGTGCCTTGGCATATGGCTCTGTCACAAAAAAGGTTGCCTTTACGCCCTTTTCCTTTAAAGTATCTAAGATTTGCGGCGTACAGCCATATTCGTAGCCTTCGTCAAAGGTCAGATAAATCTTCTTTTCATCTGCTCCGATAAAATTCGCCTGATAGTCTCCGTATTTTTCCTGATAAGAAACAGCTCCAATCGGCCGGTTCTCTTCATCAAAATTCACGCCCTGCCCCCAGTTCTGACAGGTTCCATCCAAAGCTTCCACATTGGCAATCTGCTGGTTGGTAATAACTTCTCCAACGTTTTTCGTATCTTCTGTGGCGGTACTGTCTTCTGTGCTGCCGGAGGTTCCATCTGTGTCTGTATCACCTGTTGTAGTATCTCCGATGGATGTATCTGCTTCTGTATTTCCACCTGTTCCGTCACCATGGTAAGTCTTATAAGTAGCAATAATGGCATCTCCAATAGCCGCCGCATATGCTTCCTTATTATCATCAAAAAGCTGATTGTCTTTGGCATTATTCATAAATCCCATTTCAACGATACAGGACGGCATATGGGAATGGCTGTTTACATAATAATCCTTTGAACTGCTCTTCTGGGTTCCCTTCTTCACATCACGGTCGCGCTGTACACCAACTCCGGCTAATCCCTGCTGGATATTTCCGGCAAGTCCCATGGTCTCTTCGTTGGCTCCACTGTATACCCATGTCTCTACTCCATATCCCTCTCCGGTATTCCGGTGCAGGGATACATAATAATCTGCTTCCGCTTCATTTGCTATATCACATCTCTCTGACAGTTTTAAGAAGGTATCATCACTTCGTGTCATGATGACATTCACATCTTTTTCCTGCAAATAACTCTGTACGGCAAGTGCCAGGGCAAGAGTATCATCTTTCTCATAGCGGTTCTTATAGTCAGAACCATTATCCTTTCCGCCGTGTCCCGCATCAATGCACACCGTCAGTCCCTTCTTATCCGGTTCCTTCTCCTCTTTATCTCCGGACAGCTTTTCCAGTATGCTGATGGTATAGTCTCCATTCCCATCTATAATAGGAAGATGTTTTTCCAAAACACCGGTCAGAAGGTTTACGATTCCCAGCACCAACAGCAATACCAGTACACAAAAAGCTGCTGAAATTGCATTTCTTATTCTCCTTAATTTCTTTCTTCGTTCTCTTTCTCTTCTTGTAGACAATGTTTTTCTCCGTTGTTTCTTATGTTTTCCGTAATTGCTTACAACCTATTTTCATTGTAAAGCAGCCCCCGCGGTGGGTCAATTTAAGATTTCTTAAATTTTTTCATAAACTGGTTTAATCCTGTTTTAATCTGTGTTAAATTATGATTTAATCATATTTGATATGGTAATGTGTTAGCTTGTTATGATTTCTATTTAAGATATATTTGCCACTGTACATTTCTATCGAGCGGCTATTTTGTCTATTTTATAGCATTTTCATTTTTCCGATTGATTTAAGGGGGTATTCGAATGATTATCCGAAACGGTCTTGTATGGGGTGATGACTTCACTTTCCATGAAAAAGACTTATATATCGATGATGCTACACATACAATCGTAGACAAACCGGTTTCCGAAAACGAGGAAATTCTGGATGCCAAAGGCAGCTATGTGATTCCGGGACTGGTTGATGTGCATATCCATGGTGCAAAGGGTCATGATTTCTGTGACGCAAATACAGACGGACTTTCCGATATTGCAGCTTACCTGCATTCCTGCGGTGTTACATCCTTCTGTGCAACATCCATGACTTTACCGGAAAACCAGCTTATGGAAATCTTTGAAACTGTTTCCGGTGTACCGGATGACGGAAACCATGCCTATGTAGCCGATATCCATATGGAAGGACCTTTCCTTTCCCCGGCAAAGAATGGTGCCCAGAAAGAAAGTTACCTCTGCGACCCTAGTATAGACGTATTTCGCCGCTTGTCAGAAGTATTCAGTGGCAAAATAAGGTTAATTACCATCGCTCCGGAACTTCCGGGAGCAGACAAATTTATCGAAAAAAATCCATGATGAAGTTGCTATTTCTCTTGGACACTCTACTGCTTCTTACGAAATTGCCTCAAAGGCCTTCGCAGCAGGTGCCAGCCATGCAACTCATCTGTTCAACGCCATGCCGGCATTCCATCACCGTGACCCGGGTATTGTGGGTGCCGCTGCTGATGCCCCACATACAATGGTAGAAATTATCTGTGATGGCATCCACATCCATCCAGCCGTTATCCGTAGCGTTTTCCGCATATTTGGAGATGACCGCGTCATCTTAATCAGCGATGCCATGCGTGCAACCGGAATGGCAGATGGTACTTATGAACTTGGCGGACAAACTGTATACAAAAAAGGCCGTTTTGCAACCCTGCCAAGAGCATTGGAATGGAGAAAACCATCGGCAGCCTGACCCCGGGTGCAAGGGCTGATGTACTTCTGTTGAATAAGAAATACGAATTAGAACGCGTATTATGATTATTTAATCATCTTTTAATTATTTAGTCTCCCTTTCTTTTTACTGGACTTTGTGTCTTTTTTAAGATTCCAGAGAGCCCTTTGGTTCTCGCAATAAATCAAGAAAAGCCTCCGTCCCAGGACGGAGGCTTTTCACTTACTTACGAAAGAATCTCGCAAAGCATGTTTCTCGATTCATCTGATTCTTAGTCTAATATCATCTGCACGCAGCCGTACATTCCGGCATCATTTCCAAGGGATGCCAGTGCAAACTTGGTGTCCTTGCAGGATGCAAATGCATGCTCTTTGAAATGTTTTGCTATGGTATCAATTAAAATATCTCCTGCCCTGGATACGCCGCCACCGATTACGAATACCTGTGGATTAACGACACAGGCAATATTAGATAACGCCATACCAAGTGTCTCGCCTAAGATTTCTACCGCCTCTAATGCCAGAGCATCTCCTTTTTTTGCCTCATCAAAGATATCCTTTGCTGTCAGCGGTTCAAATCCGCGTAAGGAAGACTCATCATCTTTCTCAACCAGAAGTTTCTTCGCCATGCGAACGATTCCGGTAGCTGATGCGTACTGCTCTAAGCAGCCATGTCTGCCACATCCGCAGGTATCTTTTTCCTCTGTATTGACGGTAATATGTCCAATTTCGCCGCCCGCTCCGTTTGCGCCCGGAATAATTTTGCCATTTTGAATGATTCCGCCGCCAACACCGGTTCCAAGCGTAACCATAACGACTCCGGTGTAACCTTTTCCACCGCCCTGCCACATCTCGCCAAGGGCTGCTACATTCGCATCATTTCCTACTTTAACCGGAAGACCTGTCTTACTGCTTAATTCATCGGCAACCTGAACCTGTCCCCATCCGAGGTTTACACATACGGAAACAGAGCCATCTTCTAATACAGGGCCAGGAACACCTACGCCGATTCCTTCCACATCTTCTTTTGCAATGGATGCTGATTTCATTTTCTCGTCAATGGATGCTGCCACATCATCTAAAATATGTCCGCCATTATCTGCCTTGTTGGTTGGGATTTCCCACTTATCCAGCATTTTTCCGCTGGTCTCAAATAATCCGATCTTACAGGTGGTTCCACCAATGTCTACGCCAAAACCGTACTTCTTCATCTTTATCTCCTTTATTATGTTAAATTTTCTTCTCTCCGACTTTCTTATGAAGAACCCTTATCTTTATTATATTATATTTTTTAATTTTATGCATTAAAAACCGAGCATCCTGTTTTGAATTCTCGTTGCAAACGTTACCTGAACAGCCAACTCAGTCCAGGCGACCTTACGGCACACAGGAGCTTCCGCTTAGGGCTGCTTCATTCCTGACCTGACCCGGTTCACAGATTCCTGTTGCGTAAGACCCAGACATCAACGCCACTTATTCAGGGCTGCTTTACAATTTCAAACCCGAGACAGGATATCACCCCAGCTATAGCGGATTGCTGGTACAGGGCACCGCTGCCACCCCGGCTGCTCGGAATCTAAATTATAGCCTATTTTATGCCGGATTGTCAAGGTTTTGCCTTCATTTTCTGCTGTTTCTTCTTCTCACGCAACCGTCTGAAAAATTCCGACAGCATGTCCGAACATTCTTCCTCTAATACACCCCGTTCTATCTCTACCTGATGATTAAATGCTGCCACCTGCAAAAGATTCATCACTGAACCGGCGCATCCAGCCTTGGGATTCATAGTTCCGATTACCACCTTTTTCATACGGGACTGCACAATGGCTCCCGCGCACATCTGGCATGGTTCTAAGGTCACATACATCACGCAGTCCTCAAGCCTCCAGTCCCCGGTCTTCTTTGATGCCTTTTTAATGGCAGTCAGTTCCGCATGGGAAAGTGTATTTTTATCGGTATTGCGCCGGTTATAGCCCCGGGCAATAATTTTATCATTCTGCACAATCACGCAGCCAATCGGAACTTCCTCTAATTTTTCTGCTTTCCTTGCCTCCCGCAGGGCGGCTTTCATATATTTTATCTCCGGTTCCATGTTTACTCCTGACTTTTACTCTTTTCTCTGTTATAATAATAGCATATTTTGAGCGTAACAAAAAGGTATTCTTATACCAGCTGCAGGAGTTAATAACATGAAATTTATCTATGAAACAGACCGCTTAATCCTGAAATTGTTAGGGGAAGATGATGCCCCTGCAGTTCTTCAGTTTTATAAGCAGAACCGGAATGTCTTTGAGCCATATGAAACCATACACCCGGAGCAGTTCTATACGGTGGCCTACCAGCAGACCCTGATGAACTGTGAGCTGAGTCTCACCTTAAAGCACAGCCTCATCCGCTTCTATATATTCCGCAGGGAAAATCCCGACGAAATCATAGGCACCATCTGCTTCCGCAATATCAACCGTTCTACTTACTATTCCTGTGAGACCGGCTATCGCTTTTCCCCTGCATACTGGCACAGAGGATACGCCCGCGAAGCCCTTGCTTTTGGTATTCAGCTTATGTTTGAAGAATTTCATCTGCACCGGATAGAAGCTGCCGTCATGCCGGAAAATACCGCTTCCATCCGTCTGCTAGAATCCCTTGATTTCCAACAGGAAGGTGTCGCCAGGGAATATGCCCTGATACAGGGAAAATGGGAAGACCATATCCGGTTCGCCCTTATTCGTCCATCCGGCGATACCAGTAGCCAAAACTCCCCTCTAACTGCCGGCACGGCTTTTCCGTCCGGAACTGTGGAAAACCAAAAATAGCCGCCATTACTTTTTCCGGCTTCTGATAAACCCCCGGCACCGCCAAGAACAGCTCTCGTCCTTCCGGCGTCACCTGTTCTCCGAAGAAAAGATACCGGTAATTAAAGAAACCATGCAGAAGAAAGCTGTTATTCCCAAGACACCAGTATTTCTGTGGCAGCTCCCGTAAATCCTGCAGTTCCATATGAACGCAGGTTATATTCTCTCCTTCAAAAGGATGCAGGATCGTCATTTTCTGCTTCAGATTCTCCCAGTGCTCCCAGATGGAGGCCTCTTTTTCCCCAGTGCCTTTTTCCTGCGTGCTTCTTTCCTGGATTCCTTTTTCCATGCTTATCTGTTCCGGGAAAATATGGTGCATCGGCACTTCCTCAGTCTGAAGAGACGGCTCTTCTGCAGCTTGCATTTCTATTTCTTCCTTATGTATCTCCCCATTGTCCCACTGGCTGCCATAAAAATTACCATCTGCCGGCTGAATCAGAATTCCACAGACATCCTGTATATGACAGGTTTCATCGCCCAGCTCACCATCAGAAATCCTTCCACTATAATCTGAGCTTTGGGACATCAGCCGCATATTACCCACCGGAAAAGCCAGAATTTTTCCTTCCCTACGGATAAAAAGGCTTACCTTTCCTTCCTGCCCCGCATATTCTGTTCCTTTTAAATGTATCTCTAATCTGCAGATGTCTCCGCGCATTTCTACTCTGGCAAATCCGGCAAGATATTCCTTTGTATCATTTTCATAATAATAAAGATATGCAACGAACCGTTTAAACTGCGGCATAACCTTTCCTTCCTATATCTTTTTGTTCCTTATATCATATTCCATCTTCTAAGATTCCATGCAGATTTTTAGCCTATACTTCCCATACATGCAGATTTTTACTTTACACTTCTCCTTGACAAAGTTCCTTTTAAGAATTATATTGAAATCAATAACGATTATTATTATTTGTTAAGGAGAATATATGATTAAATTTAGCCGACAACGGGAAAGTATTAAGAATAACCTGATGGGACGTACCGACCATCCGACTGCCGAAACAGTTTATTCCGATATCCGGCAGGAATATCCCAACATCAGTCTGGGAACGGTATACCGCAATCTCTCTCTCCTGGCTGATTTAGGCGAGATTCAAAAGATTTCAACGGAAAATGGGCCGGACCGCTTTGATGGTAATCCGAAACCTCATTACCACTTCTTCTGTACAAACTGTAATTCCGTCCTCGATTTAAAAATGAAAAACATTGATCTGATTAACGTTATTGCTGCAGAGGAATTTGCCGGTTTGATTGAGGGACATATTACCAGATTCTACGGACTTTGTCCGGAATGTAAAAAGTTATTGGATAAATCCGGTTCTCTGCCGGATAAATCAACCAATTTTGCAGAAAATAAAAAAGAAAAACGAAATCAGAAAATCTCAAAAAAAACAGTTGACATTTAAAAATAATTATGCTAATTTAATATCAGTAACAATTACTATTATTGATATATAAATACATTTATAAAAAGAAAAGGAGATTTTAAAATGAAAAAATTTGTTTGTACAGTATGTGGTTATGTTTATGAAGGTGAAAGTGCTCCGGAGTTCTGCCCGGTATGTAAGGCTCCGGCTGAGAAATTCAAAGAACAGACAGGTGATAAGACATGGGCTGCTGAGCATGTAGTTGGTGTAGCACAGGGTGCTCCAGAAGATATCATTGCTGATTTAAGGGCAAACTTCGAAGGAGAATGTTCTGAGGTTGGAATGTACCTTGCAATGGCAAGAGTTGCACATAGAGAAGGATATCCGGAAATCGGACTTTACTGGGAGAAAGCAGCTTTTGAAGAGGCTGAACATGCAGCAAAATTCGCAGAACTGCTTGGTGAAGTTGTAACCGACAGCACAAAGAAGAACCTGGAAATGCGTGTAGATGCAGAAAATGGTGCTACTGCTGGTAAATTTGACCTTGCAAAACGTGCCAAAGCTGCTAACCTCGACGCAATCCATGATACAGTTCATGAGATGGCTAGAGACGAGGCAAGACACGGAAAAGCTTTTGAGGGTCTGTTAAAGAGATACTTTGGTTAATCTTAAAACCGTATAGAATAAGCATTTTAAGGATAGATGGTTCATGAACTGTCTATCCTTTTTGTATTCCATAACATGCGAATAAAAATACGAATATAAAAAATATAAAGTGATTGCATAATTGCATGATTGTTGTATAACACTTGGCTTGCAAACGCCGGAATCAGATTATAATGTATTGTTCAAAAGCCCTATTTTACTACGTTTCAGCCATTTTATCATAGACTGTCATACCATTAGCTTCTCCGGATATTTTTTTCTACATCGACACACAATGGACTTCATTTCCATGCGCCCGGATGATACGGAGTAAATCCTCTGTCTTCATCCATATAGTAGCAGTATTCTCGTTGGGATGTACTCCAATCAATGCATCATTTTCCAGAAAATAAGCATCCACAAATACCTTCACGCTGCAGGTTTCATCGTTGAGTACTCCAAGCGGCGTTACCGAACCCGCCTGCAGTCCCATTTTCTCAGTTAAATCTTCTTCCGAGGCAAAACTTAACGGACGCGTTCCATTTGCCTTTCGAAATGCCTTTAAATCTACCCTCTGGTTCCCTCGCACTGTAATCAGATAATAATTCTGCTTCTTATTATCACGTACAAAAAGATTCTTGGCATCTGCCTGTGGATAAGGAATTTCCACATCTGATAAATCTTCCATATTATAAACAGCTTTATGCTCTGTCACTTCGTACCAGATATGCTGTTGACTCAGGTATTCATAAATTTCCTGCTTATTCATTGTATTTCCTCGCATTCTTCCCGCTTGCGTTCATTATATCATGTGCAAAACCAGCCCATGATCAATATTCGCCGTTCGCCAAAAGTGAGCAGGCTCCCTATGGCTCGCTTGCGCTCACTATATCATAAACTTTTTATAAAATTTTTTCCAGTTCACTTTACATTTTTTCCTTCCGGTGCTAGTATACCATCAAAATAATTATTTCATTTTTGAACTATTTCATTTTGAAGTATTTTCATCAGGAGGACTCTTACATGAATACAGGTATTGCATTTGCAAGAAAAATGTCTGCTGCCTACACTGCCGTATGTAAGCCTTTGTGCCAGTCACTGCATCTGCCGCAGACTGCTTTTGATATTTTGATGTTTTTAGGAAATAATCCGGAATATTCAACTGCCAGAGATATTGTTGAAGTGCGCCAGATTAAGGCAAATCTGGTCTCCGTCAATGTAGACCGGCTGGTGAAAGACGGTTATCTCAGCCGCAAAGAGGTTGCCGGCGACCGCCGGAAGACACAGCTTCTATGTACGAAAAAAGCTGCCCCTGTTATAAAAAAGGGACAGACTCTGCAGCAGGATTTTGCCGACCGGCTGATTGCCGATCTGGATGATGCCACGAAAGATGCCTTTTTTAAAGGAATTGCACAGATGGAGACAACGCTGGATATGATTTTAAAGGAGGTATCCTAAAATGGATTTATTAACTACGATTTTTGTTACATTTTTTGCGGGCATGGGTGCCGGACTTGGAACCGGTTTTGCCGGCATGAGTGCCGCTGCTGTCATCAGTCCGCTGCTTATTCATTTTCTAGGCATTGACCCATATATGGCAGTCGGCATTGCGCTTTCTTCCGATGTTTTGGCAAGTGCCATTTCTGCCTATACATATGGAAAGCATAAGAACCTCGATATTAAAAACGGTCTGATTATGATGGTCAGCGTATTGCTTTTCACCGTAGTAGGAAGCTATGTTTCAAGCCTTGTTCCTTCTGCCACAATGGGTAACTTTTCCGTTTTCATGACCTTCCTGTTAGGAATCAAATTTATCGTAAAACCGGTTATGACCACGAAAGAATCCATGTCCGCCGTTTCTGCAAAGAAACGTGCCGTCCAGTCCGTAATCTGCGGTGTGCTGATTGGTTTTATCTGTGGCTTTGTTGGTGCCGGAGGCGGCATGATGATGCTTTTAATCCTGACCTCTGTACTTGGATATGAACTGAAAACTGCTGTTGGAACCAGTGTATTTATTATGACCTTTACCGCACTTACCGGTGCCTTTTCCCATTTTGCCATCGGCGGACTGCCGGATGTCACCGTCTGGGTTCTGTGCATTGTATTTACCTTAATCTGGGCAAGAATTGCCGCTGTCTTTGCCAATAAGGCTACCCCAAAGACACTGAACCGGGTTACCGGTGTCATCCTGGTAATTCTTGGAATTGTGGTAATGATTTTTTAAGCTCCCCAGACCTCTTCTGCGATTTCCTTAACAAGCTTCAGTTTCGCCCACTGTTCTTCTTCCGTAAGCTTGTTACCGATTTCGCAGGAGGCAAATCCACACTGTGGACTTAAATAGAGATTTTCCAACGGAACATATTTGGACGCTTCTTTTATTCTTGCAATGACTGACTGCTTGTCTTCAAGCTTCGGTGTCTTGGTGGTAACAAGTCCTAATACCACCTTCTTATTGCCGGTTATTTTTGCCAGCGGTGCGAAACCACCGGAACGCTCATCATCATATTCCAGATAATAAGCATTGACATTCTCCTCTCCGAATAACAAATCTGCTACTCCGTCATATGCGCCGGAGCTGAAGAAAGTAGAATGATAATTTCCACGGCATACATGGGTGTTGATGGTCAGGTCAGCCGGTGCCTCTTCTACTACCTTATTATTTAATGCAAGAATAACCTTCTTATATTCTTCCAATGCTTCGCCTCTTCTTCCGGTCAGTGCAACGGCAAGCTTCGGATTTACCAGTCCACCCCATACACAGTCATCGAACTGAAGATTTCTGCAGCCTGCTGCATAGATTTCCTCAATAAATTCTCCATATGCCCTGATGACATCCTCTGCAAAAGCTTCTTCTGTTCCATAAATTTCAAGGGTTGTATCCAAAAGCTCTGCGCCGGTGAAATAAGCATAGAACTGGGCTGGAGATGGAACGGTCTGCTTTGCTATGGTATTCTCATCTTCCAGTGCTTTTACAAATTTGAAATGCTCAACGAATGGATGATTCTTTATGGAAATCTTTCCCACCATGAAAGTGTCATCTATCATTGCTGCTTCGCCGTCAAAGGTTGTATTTCCATCTACAGTCTTCTTATGCTCGATTCCATCGAATCCCCACATAAAGTCCAGATGCCAGGTGGCTCTGCGAAACTCCCCATCGGTAATCACATGGTATCCAAGCTCCTTTATCTTTGCGACCAGTTCTAAAATACAGACATCCTCTACCTCTTTTAACTGCTCTCTGGTAATTTTCCCTGCTTCAAAGTCAGCACGGGCTTTCTTTAATTTTTCCGGACGTAAAAAACTTCCTACATAATCGTATCGGAACGGTGTTGTTAAATTCTTCATTCTGATTTTCTCCATTTCCTGTGAATTGATTTCCCTCATTATAATTGGAGTTCCTCATTCTGAAAAATACATAAAAATAAATGTTGTCCATAGTTTTAACCTATGACCAGTCCATTTTTTGATTGGAAAATTACTTTTCTATTCCCCGTACATGCTTTCTTACTTTCTCTTTTATCCCATAAATATCCTGTCCGTCACTGCCGCATTCATTATAGCGTCCTCTTGATTCCAGAATTCTCTTCGGATACTGCATTTTCTCTTCTCCCTGCAGGTTTTTCCAGACAAATCTGCCCCGGTCATAAATCATATAGCTATGCCAGCTTTCTTCTTTGGGAATGGAAACAGAACCGGGATTCATATAGATAAAATCTTCATGTTCCGTGCATTTTGGGACATGGGTATGTCCGCATAACAGGATATCTCCCTTATGAAGCGGCGGCAGATTCTCTTCATTATAATGGTGGCCGTGGGTTGCATAAATCAGCCTTTCCTCATCCGCCACCACGCAATAATCAGAAAGTATCGGAAATTCCAATACCATCTGGTCTACCTCCGTATCGCAGTTTCCACGCACACAGAGAATATCCTGCTTATGCTCATTTAATAATGCAATTACTTTCTTCGGCGCATATTCTTTTGGCAGGTCATTTCTTGGTCCATGATATAAAATATCTCCCAGCAACAGCAGCCGGTCTGCCTTTTCCCTCTTATATGCCATAAGTAACTCGTTACAATAATATGCCGAGCCGTGAATATCCGATGCTATCATCCATTTCATACGCTTTGTTCTCCTGTAATATATTTCTTTAATGCCTCAAGGTAGGTTTCCCCTAACCGGCTTATCATTCCCTTCCGGTGGGTCACATATCCGATTCTCATATCACCTTCATCTGCCAGCGGCACTGCGATAATATCTTCGCCATTTAATTTCTGGTCAATGATTCCGCTGCACACCGTATAACCATTTAAACCAATCAGAAGATTAAATAAGGTTGCCCGGTCACTGACGCGGATATTTTTCTTCCGCTCAAAAGAGGAGAAAATTTCTTCCGAGAAATAAAAGGAATTGTGTTCCCCCTGCTCATAGGAAAGATACGGATAATCTGCCAGTTCTTCATTGGTTATGATTTTCTTCTTTGCCAGCGGATGATGCCTGCTGATGAAAACATGGGGTTCTGCCACAAATAACAGACGAAATTCCAAATCGGAGGATTTCAATATTTTCATAATCACTTTTTCATTGAAATCATTTAAGAAAAGGATTCCGATTTCACTTCTCATTTGCGCTACATCTTCGATTAACTTATAGGTCTGGGTCTCCCGCAGGCTGAAATCATATTCCTCCTGCCCGTATTTTTTTACCAGATCTACAAAGGCATTTACCGCAAAAGAGTAATGCTGGGTTGATACGCAAAACTGCTTTTTTCCGCCACCGTTTTTCTTATATTTATCCTCTAAGATGATGGTCTGCTCCAATACCTGCCTTGCATATCCTAAGAATTCTTCCCCTTCCCTGGAAATAAAGATTCCCTTATTCGTCCGATTAAAAATGGTAATGTCCATCTCCTTTTCCAGCTCATGGATGGCGTTGGTAAGGCTGGGCTGGGAAATGTATAATTTCTTCGCCGCCTCCGTGATGGTTCCGGTATCTGCCACGGTTGTAATATAGCGTAACTGCTGAAGTGTCATATGCTCACCTGCTTTCTAAAATGACTTTTCTTAACTGACGCGCCGCCTCATTTAAAGGATGCTGACTGTCGTATACCATACAGATATTTCTTTTTGGAATCGTCTCCGAAAGAGAAATCTGTACGATTTCATGTTTTTCGATGGCCTCTCTTGCCATCGGTTCCGGGATGAAAGCCAGACCAAGCTCACTCTTTACCAGTGGCAGTATCTGATCTGTGGTTGCTGTCTCTGTATCCGGCTCCAGTGCCAGCCCATAAGACAAAAACAGCTTATTATAAAACTGAAATGTCATGGTTTCTTTTCCCAGACAGATTAACGGATAATCTTTTAAATCCTTTAGGGAAAGCTCCTGACTGCCCAGTGCGGTAAATGTTGTTCCACCCACCAGTACCTCCCGGAATGTCCGCAGATTAACTTTTTTTAGTGGCTGCTCTACTTCTGCCGGTGCAGACACTACTGCAAAATCTATCTGTCCGCTCTTTACTGCCTCAATTGCCTGAGGTGTTGAATGATTATAAATTTTCAACCGGATTCCCGGATATTTCATATGGAAATCTTTCAGCTTATCCAAAAGAAATATGTTAAGGGCAGTCTCGCTGGCTCCAATGGAAATGCTTCCATGGGCAAGACCGCTGCTGTCTGCCAGTTCCTCTTCTGCCGCCCAAAGATGCGACATGGCTGCCGACACATGGGTATACAGCTTCTCCCCTTCCGGTGTCAGCTGTACCCCACGGTTCGTCCTGACAAAAAGCGTACAGTGAAGCTGCTGCTCCAGTCCGTTCATTGCCCTTGTGATATTAGGCTGACTGTTGCCAAGGGCATTGGCAGCCCTGGTAAAATTACTGTATTTTGCCACATAATAAAAAATCTTATAATATTCAAAATTTATATCCATACATTTTCACCATATCAATTTATTATTTCTGCTATATCAATTATAGCTTTTACTTATTCCCAATGCAATAGTATAATCAAGCCGAAATTAAGGGAAACAACCCCTTTACATTTCTCCACCCAAACCCTACAAAGAGCTGCCACCGGCAGCTCTTTACGAATGCTATAAAGCAGAAAGGAAGCGCATATTTTCTATGAAAAATTCAACATTTTTCCCTCGTGAAGAAAGAGCAGACGTTTTATTTGAAAAGATTTTGCATGACCCATGGGCCTGCGAAAAGCTTCAGGAAACTTTTTGCAATTATTTATTCTGTAATGATGAATTTGATTCTTCTCTTTCTTCACAGGATTTTTCAGAAGCTCTTTTTGATGCTTATCAAAATAAAGATTTATCGGCATTTCTTATGGCTATCTGCCAGAATACCCTATTCGATTTACTGAGGAATTCCTATTTGATTCCCTACCGTTTCAACGCAGATGGAAAAGAAAATCCGATAATTATGACCGATGATACCGGCAGACTTCTGCCAAAGTATTGTGGCGATATTCACAATAAGGATTATCAGCATTTTCTTGAGAGCTACCGCGATTTAGGGGAACCAAAGAATATGTATTTTGCCCAGGCATACCGGTACAGCCACGCTTATACCGGTGAAGATACCATTGGACAGCTTGTCTTAGAACGCAGCCATGGGGTGCTTCTCATCCGGGAGCTTCCGGATACCATAAAGCAGAAGGAGACTGAAGCGGAAGCCTACTCTGCAATCTTCGACCTTGTACTGAAATTAGAGAAAGAGCTTCCAATGGCATTTGTCTTCTACGGACAGGATTCTCTTATGGAACATGATGAAAAATATGATGAAATCGGCATTTTCCTTCCAAATTCCATTTTTTTAAAGAATCTGGAACGGCATATTGCCAAAGCTGAGGCGATTATTTATGAATAAGAGTGCATCTTCCACTACTTCATATATTGATATTATGGAAAAAAATCATATGGAAATACCCTGGCATGATTATGCCAGTGATGACAGCAACGTACTAATTGCCCAGGCGGGACTGATTGAAAAAGCCTCGGTCATCGGACGTGTGGGATTAATCATGTTATCCTGTGGAACCGGAGCCTGGCGTGTCCGTACTTCCATGAATAAGCTGTCAAAGGAACTGGGAGTTACCTGTACGGTAGATGTAGGTCTTATGTCCATCGAATTTAACTGCTTTGATGGAAAGGACTGTGTCTCCCAGTCCTTAAGCATCGCCAATACCGGCGTCAACACCTCCAAACTTTACCGCATGGAACAATTCGTAGAAAGCTTTCCAAAGGAAGAAGCCCATTTAACCGGCGAGGAAATCCATAAGCGGCTGGATGAAATCGAAAAAATCCACGCCCTTTATTCTCCCGCCAAACTGGGACTTGCGGCAGCCTTAGCCTGCTGCGCATTTACTTTTCTTCTGGGTGGAGGCCCTGTGGAAATGATTCTGGCATTTATTGCAGCCGGTATCGGAAATGTCATCCGAACCAAATTAATCAAACATCATTTTACGCTGTTTTTAAATATTGCGGTCTCTATTTCCGCCGCCTGCCTTATGTATGCCATCTGCTTAAAGGCTGCCGAAATTTTTTTCCATGTTCCGGCAGTCCATGAAGCCGGATACATCTGCTCCATGTTGTTTATTATCCCGGGCTTTCCATTTATCACAAGCGGCATTGACCTTGCGAAACTGGATCTTCGTTCCGGACTGGAGCGGCTGACCTATTCCATCATCATTGTTCTTGTGGCTACCATGTTTGCCTGGATTATGGCAATGCTGCTTAGACTTCAGCCTCAGGACTTTACCTCTGTAAATCTCAGTGATGTTTCACGGCTGGTTCTGCGGTTAATTGCAAGCTTCTGCGGCGTATTTGGATTCTCTATTATGTTTAACAGTTCCATTCCCATGGCAGCTACTGCTGCACTGATTGGCTCCGTTGCCAATACCTTACGTCTGGAACTGGTTGACTTTACCGGAATTCCAGCCGTTGCTGCTGCCTTTATCGGTTCACTGACCGCCGGTCTGCTGGCATCCTTTATTAAGAAAAACAATGGATATCCGCGAATCTCTTTAACCGTACCTTCCATTGTAATTATGGTTCCGGGACTATATCTTTACCGCGCCTTCTATAACTTTGGCATTATGTCCTTAACGGAAGCGGTTTCCTGGTTCTCCATTGCCATAATGATTATTATCGCCCTGCCGCTGGGACTTATTTTTGCAAGAATACTTACCGACCGGACTTTCCGGTACTGCACCTGATAAATTTTATACGCTTAAAATTTTTTATTTTATACATGATTACAGAAAGGAAGAATCGATATGCTTACAGCCGTAACAGGAATTAACTGGGGAGACGAAGGAAAAGGACGTGTCATTGATCTGCTTGCAGAACATGCAGATGTCGTTGTCCGTTATCAGGGTGGCAACAATGCCGGTCATACCGTTGTAACCAAACAGGAAAAATTTGTCTTAAATCTTCTGCCGTCCGGCATTCTGCATCCCAATGTGGTATGCGTACTGGGGGATGGAATGGTCATTGATTTAGAGCACCTCACCCATGAAATTGAAGATATCGAAAGCCGCGGTATTTCTATTACCCCGGAACATTTAAAACTTTCCAAACGCGCCACCATCTCCATGCCATGGCACAGGATTCAGGATGAACTGGAAGAAACACGTCTTGAGAAATCCGGTGCTGCCTTCGGCTCCACCCGCCGCGGCATTGCTTACGCATACAGCGATAAATACCGGAAGAAAACACTGCGTCTTGGTGATTTGCTTCATTTAAAAGAAGAAAATGTCCAGGTTCGGATAAAAACCATGTTGGAATCCAAAAATCTGGAACTGGCAGGCAGTTATCATCAGGAGCCGATGTCTTATCCGGCATTGCTGTCCTGGTGTGAAAAACAGGCTTCCCTTTTTGCACCTTATATCTGCGATACCGGAAGCTTCTTGGAAAATGCTCTTGCCAGCCATAAAAAGGTGGTTTTGGAAGCCCAGCTTGGAGCCATGCGTGATATCGATTATGGTATTTTCCCTTACACTTCAAGTTCCTCCACCATTTCCGCCTATGGTCCGATTGGAGCCGGTATCCCGGGTGAATCCCTAGACCATGTTGTGGGTGTCCTAAAAGCATATTCCACCTGTGTGGGAGCCGGACCTTTCGTAGCAGAAAGAGCCATGTCCGAAGACTGGTGCAACATCCTTCGTAAATTTGGAAATGAATACGGTGCTGCCACCGGCCGTCCACGTAGAGTCGGACCTTTTGATGCCGTTGCCAGCCGTTATGGATTGAAATGCCAGCATGCAGATAAAATTGCCTTAACGAAGCTTGATGTTTTAAGCTCCCTGACAGAAATCCCTGTCATTACTGCTTATGAAAGAAATCATAAGACCACAACCGCCTTCGACCCTACCGAAAATATCGATAGCTTCTCTCCGGTTGTAACAATGCTTCCGGGCTGGAAACAGGATATTTCTGCCTGCCGCAAATATGAAGATTTACCGGAAAATGCCAGATTATACATTGAAACATTAGAACGCCTTTTAGACTGCGATATCCAGTTTATTTCCACTGGTGCAGAACGAAATGAATACATGATAAAGGGGGAATGGCTTTGAGACACCTAATCAGTCCACTGGACCTTACGGAAGAAGAAACAACCCGTATTCTGGATCTTGCAGACCGGATTGGTACCCACAAAGAGGCTTATGCCCACCTTGCAGAAGGGAAACAGCTTGCTACACTCTTTTATGAGCCAAGCACCAGAACCCGACTGTCCTTTGAATCCGCCATGTTAAGTCTTGGTGGTCAGACACTGGGATTTGCCGGTGCGGAACAGTCCAGTGCTACCAAAGGAGAAACCGTTGCCGATACCGTCCGGGTAGTAAGCTGCTACGCAGATATTATTGCCATGCGTCATCCAAAAGAAGGTGCACCGCTCTGCGCCTCTATGTATGCAACCATTCCGGTCATTAATGCCGGTGACGGCGGACACTATCACCCAACCCAGACCCTGATTGACTTATTAACCATACGCCAGCGCAAGGGACGGCTTGACCACCTGACAGTAGGCTTCTGTGGTGATTTAAAATTCGGAAGAACCGTTCATTCCCTGGTAAACAGTCTGGTACGCTATCCGGGTAACGAATTCTATTTCATTTCTCCGGAAGAACTCCGCATTCCGGACTATATGATTGAAAGAACCTTAAAGACTTCCCACAGCACCTATCGGGAAGTCTCTAACTTAGAGGAAACACTTCCAAAGCTGGATGTTCTCTATATGACCCGTGTCCAAAAAGAGCGTTTCTTCAACGAGGAAGACTATATCCGGTTAAAAGATACCTACATTTTAAATAAAGAAAAATTAGAACTGGCTCCTTCCGATATGCCGGTTTTACATCCGCTTCCACGAGTCGATGAAATCTCTGTTGATGTGGATTCCGACCCGCGCGCCGCTTATTTCCAACAGGTACAGAACGGAAAATATGTCCGTATGGCACTGATTTTAGCCCTGTTAGAAATCACGGACCCGCTAACCGGAGAAAAGGTTCTCTAATGTTCCAGTAATTTAATCCGTTTTCTCTATTTTCATTCCGAAACGTTTTAAATCTACTTTTCCGTCCACTACTTCTATACCGTCTGCCATCAGGCGGCGTGCCTGTTCATTCTCGCCGCCAAAGGCAAAGGATCCGGAAAGCTCTCCTTTTGCATTTACCACCCGGTAACATGGTATGTTTTCCGGGTCTTTATTCTTATGCAGGGCATTTCCCACAGCTCTTGACATCCGCTTGTTTCCGGCAAGCTCCGCCACCTGTCCATAGGTTGCCACCTGTCCTCTCGGAATTTTCTTTACTGCTTCATAAATCCGTCTGGTAGGGCTGTCCGTTACTAAATCATAGCTTTCTGCTATCATGCGGCAGATATCTTTATCCGGGATTGTGCCATCCACGATTATGGTATTCCAGTGTTCCTTATTCTGATGATACCCCGGAATGACCGCAGGATAGGCACTCCGCCAGAAATCTCTCCACTGAGGGTCTGCTTTTACGTTCAGATTGAGAAATCCATCCCGCATATAAGTCCAGAGAAATGCCTTTTTGCTTGCCCCTATGCGCACCAGCTGCCAGTTCCGGTCATGGAACGGTGCCTCCTGATAGGTGTCCGGGAAAGACAGTCCGTATGCTAATATTTCTTCTCTTGTTTTCATGCTCCACTCTATGCTTTTGTCCATATACAATCCCTTGTAATCTCTGCCAGGCTGTGTACGCCACACATTTTCATGGTATCTTCTAATTCGGTTCCTATCCTGGCAACATAAGACGCTACGCCTTCCCTGCCGCCACCGTAAACCGCTGTCACAAACGGTCTTGCGATAATTACCGCATCTGCACCTAAGGCAATTGCCTTAAATACATCCGTTCCACAGCGGATTCCGCCGTCTACGAGAATTTTCATGGAGCCTTTCACTGCATCCGCAATCCCGCCTAAGACTTCTGCTGTTGCCGGGCACTGGTCTAATACCCTGCCACCGTGGTTCGATACCACAATTCCGGCAGCCCCGGCTTCTTTTGCCTTTAAAGCTCCTTTTACAGTCATAATTCCTTTTACAATAAACGGAACTCCGACAAACTCTGCCACTTCCCGCAGTTCTTCCACGGTCTTGCTGCCTGCCGGCGGCTCCAAATTCTTAAGAAATGGCAAGCCTGCTGCATCTACATCCATGGCTACCGCAAAGGCTTTCGCTTCGTGCACCAGTGCCATTTTTTCTTTGATGATTTCAAGATTCCATGGCTTTACCGTCGGAATTCCAAGTCCCTGTTCTTTGGCAATTGCCTTTGTAGCTGCCACCATGACATTACTGTCTGTACCATCCCCGGTAAAGGCTGCAATTCCGCATTCCGCACAGGACGATACCAGAATATCATTATAGGAAATGTCATTGAGACAGTCTCCGTAATGCAGATTCACCGCTCCTACCGGGCCTGCAAAGAACGGATATTTAAACTCTTTTCCAAATAATTTCAGCGAAGTATCCACCGGAGCATTTTCTGCAATAGTGTCCATCTGCACACGAATCTCTTTCCATTTATCATAATTACGCATGGCAGTATCGCCGATTCCCTTTGCACCGGGTCCCGGCATCTGATTCCGGCAGGCGCGTCCATTGCATTCTACACACGCCTTGCAATAATTTCCAATTCTTCCTCTTGCCTGTTCGATACATTCTGCATAATTCAATCTTCTTTCCTTCTTTCCACTCTTTTTCTTCTCTGACGTTTCCTTATCCACATATCTATCTGCTGCCAAGCACAATCTGTATCAGATTCTTATCCAGCATTATGGTACGGTTCCACGGATTTAAAATGACTCCTTCGATTCCCTCTGCCTGCAATGCTCCTTGAAAAAGCTTTTCTATATCAGCTAAGAATGTGGATTTCACACTTCCGCCGCCTTTTAATTCTTCTTCAAAGCTGCTGAAGGCTGCCCACCAGGTCTTACCATCTGTCTCAATCGCCTGTAGCAGCATCTGGCTTCCACCCTTCGGTGGTTCCACTGCCACAATCACCTGACCGCCTTCCTGCATCCGCCGGCGGATTACCGTCAGTGTATGGGCTAACTGCTCCGGTGTTGCCTCCTGCTGCAAGCCGGCAATCGCCTGTTCGATTTTTTCATTTCCTATCAGTCCCTCATCTATCTTTTCCTTTGCCATATGTGTATTCCTTTCTGCCGGGGCTATTTTTTACTGCTTAGCACATTTCCAGCAGTGCCCTCTCGAAAATCAAAGATTTTCCCTGACTGGCACTGCTCATTATAACACACTTTTGCTGGAAATAGTGGCATCTTAAAGCTATCTGTATTATAATAGCATGGTATTTCATTTTAGGATTAGGAGATTAGACAACATGACACCAGCTAAAACCAGAAGTTCCAACATTGAATTATTGCGTATTCTGGCTATGTTTATGATTATTATTTTTCATATTTCTGACCACTGCGTGAAGGTACAGTTAACAGACACTGCTTCCATGCTGCGTATGAATAACGGACTGTTCTGTGAACCTGTTTTTTATAAGAAGCTCCTGCTTCTTTCCACCTTTGCTCCAATGGGAAAAATCGGAAATGTTATTTTCATTACGATTTCCGGATACTTTATGGTTTCAAAGGGAAATGGAATTAATCTTGCCAAAATTTCCAAGAAATTGCTGTTACAGCTTGGTTTTGCCGCAGTTTCCCTGACACTGGTATCTTCCTTCTGGTACCGTATGACTGACGGTGTCTTTTTAAAACTGGTCAACATCAATAAATTTAACAGTATGTCCTGGTTTGTGGGCTACTATTTCTTCATTATGGTAATCGCTTACCTCTTTTTAAACAAGTTTCTGGCAAAACTGGACAAGCAGAAATATTTTACCTTTCTGATTGTCTTATTTGCATTTATCCAGTTCCGCTGGACCGGAAGTATGGCAAATTCCCTGGCTAACGGACTCCGGACACTGCTGACCGGTATTTTCTTATATGCCTTGGGCGGTTTTATCCACCTTTACAATCCATTTGGAAAAATCAGAACTTATTGCCTCTATCTGATTATTGCAGTTTCCTTCCTGTTTATTTACATTTCTGCTTATAATGTAACACAGACCAATATTCAGACTTACTTTTTAAATGAAAGCAAAGACATTTTTATCCAGAAGATTCCTTCCTTTTCAGACTATAGCATTATTCCGATTCTTGTGGGACTTTCTCTGTTTGAAATCTTCCGGCGCATCCATATTCCATGCAGCCGCATGATTAATTTTGTGGGAGCTTCCACTTTTATGGTTTATCTTTTACATGATAATGCCTTCGCTTACAGTCTCTGGAATACACAGGACTGGATTACCCTGCTCTATGAGCATCCATATATTTACCTGTTTAAGCATCTGCGCTGGGCAGCTGCCACTTTCCTCATCGGCATCCTTTTCTATATTATTTACCTGTGTCTCGGAAAAGCCCTCAGTAAATGCAGATGGCTGGTGATGAAAGAATAATCTTCCTTATATCTGTTGCATAATTCTTCCTCTTATGCCATGATAGAATTGGTTTAAAAAAATACACGGGAGAAAAAAGAAAATGGAAGAATTTAAAAAGGATTTATTGAAAGTCTGTGGGAAAAACACCGCTGCACTGATTATTTTCTTTGTATTAGGTGGCGTTTTCCTTGCCTTCGGTCTTCTGATGTGGATTACTGCTTATGATCCGTTTGACGCACAGACCGATGGTTACGCAACAATGGAAGTTACTTATGTAATGGGGCCATTTGCGGAGCTTACTTCTGATGGAAAAGATCACACAGAATTCTATATTGCAGAGGATTCTGAAGGTTACTGGAGTATCATTGCTACCAAGGGAGAAACTTCCCTTCCGGTCTATGGTGTAGACGTAGATGACACTGTTCTCGACAGCTTACCTGCTCACACGATCCGGGGAAAAAGCACCAGCATGCCTCCTCAGGCAGCTCATTATCTGGTGGATTATCTTTCTGATACCGGACTGGACATTACTACTTACAACTATGACGAGTACTTTGGTGACCATTATCTGGATACCACACACACAGCCGTTGAAAACAGCATTGTACTCTATGTGATTGCTGCCGTATTTACAGTTCTTGGTATTATTATTTTTTCAGCAGGCGGCAACAAGAAAAAGGCCGTTAAGAAAAAGATTGCTCTCTTAGAACAGAATGGCGGTCTGCAGCGGATTTACTCTGATTTTGCCAACAGCCCACGCATTTTTTCACCAAAGCTTGGCGTTGCTGTTTCCAATCATTTCATATTGGATTACAACAATACAAAGGAAGGCTTCTATGTCACTCCTTTAGACGATATTACGAACGTTTTCAAATGTAACATGTTAAATGGTGACCCGACAACAACCAGCTATATTGCACTGGAAACTGCAGATGGTAAACGTACTCTGGTTGCCGCTCACAGTGGAAAAAGCAAAGATTTTGATCAGGTTCTTAATCAGTTAAAAGCAAATATTCATCAGGGAGGTGTTATGACATGGTAATTATCTACGGTACAAGAACAGTTTTTAAACGGGAAGGCCCGGTTGGCACTTCTGTCTGCCCAAACTGCCGGCATAATGTCATGCATACCCTTTGCAGACAGTTAAATCAGGCAACCCTTTTCTATATTCCGATTTTCGGCCACCAGAAACAGCGTGGCATTATGTGCGAAAGCTGCGGTATGATTACACCGGTCAGTGCACAGGAATACCGGGAACGGAAACAGGTTGCAAAGATGTATTATTAAACAATGTCTTATTGATATAACGTCAGCTCTTGCGGACATCTGGCAACACAAAACCGCCACATACACAGGCAATACGCACATCTGATGATGGCTTTGTCTTATGTATGTGGCGGTATTTTAATACTTACTTCTTCTTAGAATACTACGACTAAAAGCATTTTAAACTGCTCTTTTCCATATACGGCATGTGAATGTCCTGCCGGCATTACGATGGACTGTCCTTCCGTCAATTGGAATTTTTCACCATCAATGGTTACTTCTCCAACTCCATCCAGACAGGTTACAAAGGCATCTCCGCCGGAAGCGTGTGTGCTGATTTCCTCGCCCTTTGCAAAGGAAAATAAGGTTATGCTTACTGCATCATTCTGTGCCAGTGTCTTACTTACAATCTGTCCATCCTGATATGCTACTTCTTCTTTTAAATTTAAAACTTCTTTCTTGGAAATATTTTTTAATAAATCTGCCATTTTTGTGCTCCTTATCTTTTCTTTATCTGATTTGTATAAACCTTTTCGGTGGGTTTATCCATATTGTAGCAGATAACGGAGTGACTGACTGTTGGATTTCCAACATTTATGCAAAGAATTTATTTCAATAGGAAATCTCTTATTTTTTATAGTACATTCTTGCTTCATACGGACGAAGCACGGAAGAATCCTCTGTCTCTTTATAGTTGGAAATAAGAAGCTCCATATCCTCTGTCTCTTCCGTCAAAGGCATTTTCACGGTATTGCCGTAGAAATTGCAGACAACAAGCAGTGTCTCATCCGCATTTTTACGCTCATATGCAAAGATATTTTCATCCTCTGCTAACAGTAATTTGAAGCTGCCGTCCACCAAAACAGGATACTCTTTTCTAAAGCTTACCAGCTTCCGGTAGCAGTTGAAAATGGAATCCGGGTCATCTACCTGGCTCTTGGCATTGATGGTTTTATAGTTGTCATTTACTTTTATCCAAGGTGTGCCTGTTGTAAATCCGGCATTTTCCGTATCATCCCACTGCATTGGTGTTCTGGCATTATCACGTCCCTTGGCATAAATGGAATTCATAACATCTTCCTTATCATAGCCTGCTGCGATACGCTCCTTGTATACATTCTGGATTTCAACATCCCGGTAATCTTCAATATTGTAGCGGACATTTGTCATACCAAGCTCTTCGCCCTCAAAAATGTATGGAGTTCCCTGCATTCCATGTAATAAAATTGCCAGCATTTTTGCAGACTCTACCCGGTACTCCTTATCATTCCCCCAGCGGGAAACGATACGCGGCAAATCGTGATTATCCCAGAAAAGGCTGTTCCAGCCACAGTTATAAAGCTCTGTCTGCCAGAGGTTCATAATCTGTTTTAATTTCAAGAATGGCAGCGGTGCCAGATCCCATTTATCCTTGCCTTCCTGCTGATCCAGCCCGATATGTTCAAACTGGAATACCATGGAAAATTCACTTCCATCCGGATTGCTGTAAAGCTTTGCCCGCTCCGGGTCTGCGCCCCAGGCTTCTCCTACAGTAATCAAATCTCCCTTCTGGAAAGTTTCTTTGCTCATTTCACGGAAATATTCATGAAGTCTTGGGCCGTTGATGGTAATTTTCTTATCCGGCTCTTTTGCAATCTGGTCGATTACGTCCAGTCGGAAGCCGCCAACACCTTTTTCCATCCACCATAAAATCATGTCATATATTTCTTTTCGCACCTGCGGATTTTCCCAGTTCAAATCCGGCTGTTCCGGCAAAAACTGATGGAAATAATACTGCTTTATTTCCGGTACCCATTCCCATGCACTTCCACCGAAAACGGCTTTCATATCGTTTGGCTCTACGCCTTCTTCCCCATCTCTCCACACATAGTAATCATGATATGGGTTGTCCTTACTCTTCTTTGCTTCCTCAAACCATCTGTGTTTATTGGAGGTATGATTTAAAACCAGATCCATAATGATGCGGATGTTGTATTTCTTTGCTTCTTTAATTAAAGCTTCCATATCTTCCACACTGCCGAACATCGGGTCAATATCCTGATAATCAGAAATGTCATAGCCATTGTCCGCCTGCGGGGATTTGCAGACCGGTGATAACCAGATTGCGTCAATTCCAAGCTTTCCAAGGTACTCCAGCCGCTCCATAATTCCTCTTAAATCACCGACTCCGTCTCCATTACTATCCTGAAAACTTTTTGGGTAAATCTGATATACTACTGCACTTTGCCACCATTTCTTTTCTGTTACGTTATTACTCATTTTGTCCTCCTAAACTTTCTTTACTTATTTTATCTGCTTGCTGCTTCCCTAATGCGGGCAACTAAAAACACCAAGGAGAAAACAACCCTGTGCGATTGCATTTCAGCCATTGTTTATGCATTATAAATACTCTTCTAAAATTTCCGTATTCATTACTTCAAATTTATTTTCTTTCCATTGCATTTTTATCTTAACTGCTGCAGTCTGTCTGTCTAAAAACGCTTCATATAAAAATATATCATCTCCATCCACTGCTATTTTCCATGCTTTTGAAGAACTCAATATCCTTTCTCCAACTTTTAAGTCTTTATAACAACTATCAAATTCTTCTCTTTGATTTTCAGGTAGAACATATTCCTCTTCCAATCCCAATTCAGGACAGGTAACAAGAATTGTATTTTCCTGCTCCGCCTTTTCAATATAAATATCATATCCTGCAGAATATCGCATTCTGGTTTGCTTTCCCGGCAGATTCATTCTTGTGTACTCACTGCCATCTTTTCTCCAGATTGCAATTTCACTTCCACTCTGTATCCATGTATTTCCTGTATGCTCTCCACAAAAGACGATCTCATTTTTCCCGTCTCCGGTAATATCCGCTCCCCATACTTCAAGACCGAGAAATGTATCATCAAATGCTCCCAATTCAAGGTGGTCACCATTTCCAAAGCAAATCGTATATACTTTCTTATTATCATTTCTGAAATACTGGAAAATACGATCTGTTTTTCCATCTCCATCGTAATCCTGATTTTTATAGCCTTCCTCAAATAATTTTACATTATCAAGATACCCTTCATACTCAGAAAGTGCTTCATCATAGCCGATATTTATTTTTTCATCTTTTGTATTGGCAATTTTTCTGTCAATTAACGAGTCATACTCCGTACTTATTTCATTCTTTTCCGAATCATCCAGTTCATCATCATAAGGAAACTTATCATTTTTACATGCAGTCAACATGATACACATCACTAAAAATATACCAATATTTTTCTTCATAGCAGCCCCAATTTTTCAAATGCATCATACAATCCATTCTGATCCACATCCCCGGTGACATAATCTGCCATAGCCTTTATCTCGTCTCCACCGCTTCCCATGGCAACACCATAGCCACAGTATTCTAACATAGGAATATCCACTTTGGCATCCCCAAAAGCTATGGTATCTGCCACATCTGCATGAAGATATTCTAACAGATGCGCAATGGCATTGCCCTTGGTGATATTTTTTACACCCAAATCTCCAAATAATGCAATTTCGCCGGCTCCGCCCCAGGTTCCAGCCTGCAAATCCGAAAATTCGGTCACGGCATCTTTATAATCCTGATACTGATTTAAGATAAAGCTTACTTTATTTACATCATCCCGGTACAGCTCTCCATCAAAAATCATTTCCGGAAATGCATCCCGTACCTTTATTTTATCTGCGCCCTCTTTGCCTTTCCGCCTGGAATATTCCTGAATCACAGGTTCTCCAGCCTCTTCAAATCCGGCACTTGCAAACAGTCCTGCATTACTTTCCAGATAAAATTCCAGTCCGCGCTCCTTTAACCAGTCCACAATATGGCGGCACTGCTCCGGCGTAATCATCTGGTGCATAACCACATGTCCATGATCTTCCACATAACTTCCGTTTCCGCCTATCATTCCATCCAGTCCGATTTTCCAGATATTCTCATAGACTTCTGCTTTACTTCTTCCTGTGCAGATATACACTCTGTGTCCGTTTTCTCTTGCCTTCCGCACCGCAAGAACTGCTGATTCCGGCAAATGATTTTCATAATCCACCAAGGTTCCGTCAACATCCAGAAAAATGATTTTTCCCATACTGCCCGTCCTCCTACTCCTTTTCTTCTATCCTACCTGTATTTTTTGAAGAAATCAACATTTTCTTCTAATGTATTTAAATCAATTGGTCGATAAAGTTATTACATGGATGGCATTTTATTTCAAGGGATTGATTGAGATAAAGTGTCTTTATTTTTTTCTGATGATTGCAAAAATGTATGGATTGTAAATTTATCAGGATTTCGAAGTGCATATTACTTTATCTGATGTAAAATGCCAGCAGTTCTTAGATGCATGTTTTTCTTGCTGTCAGACTGTCTTTCCGTTGCTTTGACACAATCGCAGGACTGTTCGTCGGGTACGGATGCGGATAAAGCCTGCAAGGGGCACTAAGAATTTCGGCAGGATAATCTTTCATCTGGCAACCGGCGCAAATTCACATCCGTGTTCATATGCGCCTCGCCGGCACGTCCCTGTGCCGGCGTTGCCTGTTGTCAGACGAAATTCCAAGTGCCCCTAACAGTCCTTAAGATGCATCCGCACTTCGACGAACAGTCCTGTGATTTGTCAAACATTGGAAAGACCGGCTTAATAAACAAAAGAAAAACATGCATCTTAGAACTACGGTATTTTATAGCGAAAGCAATATGCACTTCGAATATCCTGATTATTTTTACAAATATGCTTTTGCAATCACCAGACAACAACTTCTGAAAGGAGCTCTTATGGCAATTAACTCAATATGGAACAACAACTCCCCAATGGACTACCTCGGTTTTCTGTCCACTGACCCGGATAACAATACTGAGGATAACGAATGGCTGACTCATTTTCAACAGCTTGTGCAGGAAAAGCTTTCTGAAATGAATGAGGATAAGGATTCTGCAGCTACGGTAAATCCGGCTGAAGAAATTGCAAAATGGAAAGAAAATATTTATAACAAAATGAAAAATGGTGAAACCGAAGAGAGCTTTCAAATCGGTGGTCAGTCTTTCAGCATGAAGGAATGGGACAAGCTGTTAGACTCCTTTGATAAAGCGGAAGAAGCTTTACAGGAAGCTATTGAAGAGGAAGAAGAAGTTAAGGATAAGGAAATGGCAGAGACAGCAAAGAAAAGCATTGTAAATGATACACCAGCCCAGCCTCTTATCGATATGCTTTTATCCGATACCCTTAAGGTTACGTTTCCGACAGATGCCACAAATGAATCTGATGAAGATGCAGAAGATGTATTTTATATGGTTGCCATGGATGAAAAAGGTATCCGCTGCATCAAAAATGGGTCTGATACTTACGAATGGGAAATTGAATTTGAAGACGATTCCCAGTATGAGGCTGCCCGTGATTTCTTAGGCTGGGCTTCTCCACGAATGGACAATCTTTTATTTGCAGCCCATGACAATTTCTGGATGGATTATCTGAACGGTGACCTTGATGTAGATGCTTTTAAAGACTTCTTAGTGGGCACCAATAACGGCATTCCAAACTATGGCATTGGTGATGAGGAAAATATGTACATTGACGAGGCGAAGATTCAGTGGACAAAATATATGAATCCTCTGGGTGCCCACTTTGGTACCCCGGAAGAATTATTTCCAATCCCGGAATTATAGATTAAATACAATAAAACAGGCACTTTTTTCTGTCAAAACGGGCATGTCCAAAGGAAAATGAAATTGGTAAAATAAAATCGTAAACCTTGATTTTGTCGGTTTGAATCTTACTAAAAATCATTAAAGGGAAAGGACGAATTATGGGAAAAAGAAAAAAGTTACTAGGTTTGGTTTTGGTAGTCTGTATGTTGTTTACACTGACACCGATAACTTCCCGGGCAGATGTTACAACAGAGAAATGGACAGATTTTACGGCAGCTGACTTTGCTGGCGGCAGCGGTACAAAGGATGATCCATATCAGATTGCTACGGCAGGACAGCTTGCAAAGCTGGCATCAGAAGTAAATTCTGGAGTACCTGAGCAAACACATTTGGGGGAATATTTTAAGTTGACCGCTCCAATTGATTTGAGCGGAAAGAGATGGATTCCTATCGGTTATGGAAATGCAAGTTCCAAAGCTTTTTCAGAATATTTCGATGGAAATAATCAGGTCATTACAGGCTTATATGTGGATGAACGGGGAAATAACGTCTGTGCCGGCTTGTTTGGTGTCGTAGTAGCTGTATCTGATGAAACAGTACTGAAAAATTTCTGTATTAAAAATGCTACCATCTATGCCGGAAATTCCACGGATGCAAATGCCAGTCCGGATATTTACGGTGCCGGAGTGCTGGTAGGTTCGCTTACAACGATGGGTGGTTCCAGAGCTACCTTTGTTGGAGTAGAAAACTGTCAGGGAACCGGACAGGTAGACTCCAAGATGTATGCCGGAGGGCTGATTGGTGATGCAAGCCGTGCCCATGTTTCGGATTGTTCCGCGGATGTTACTGTGACAGGAAGGTGTATCAGTGGTGGATTCATCGGAAATGTTTTCCAGGGCTCCTACAAAAACTGTACCGCCAAAGGCAGCGTATCCGGAGGATGGTCAACCGGCGGGTTTGCCGGATGTGTATTTAAGTCCGACGCCAGTGTGGAAATAGAGCATTGTGCATCTTATGGCAATGTTGAGGCAAATAACTGGGATACCGGTGGTTTTGTCGGATACCTGGAAAAAGGAAAGATTCGTAACAGTGTTTCCTATGGTAATGTAAAGAGTACGGTGGCAGGCTGGGAGCCGAAAACCGGTGGCTTTTCCGGTACAAATACCGAAGGAAATATTCAGAACTGTAATGCTGCAGGTACTGTAACAGGTTCTCATCCAACAATTGCACCGGGTGGATTCATTGGATATGATAATAATGGCACCACTGCTGGCTGTGCTTTTGATAAAAAGAAGAACCCTTCACTCAATGATGTAGGTGCGGATAGTGGAACACCTGGTTCCAACCAGATTAAGGCAGCAGACACAACCTCCCTGCTCTCAAATATCTGCGGCAGTTATCTTGGCGGACATACACTGTCTAAGGTTGGCAGAAAAGAAGCAACCCATCTGACAGAGGGAAATATACAATATTGGGTCTGTGCAAATTGCGGTGGTTATTTCAGTGATGCAAGTGGAGCAAATATGATTACTTCTTTGGATGTTGTAATCGCAAAATCAGCAGAGCATACAGCAGACCGTACCGGATGGCATTCCGATGCGGATAATCATTGGAATACCTGTGAATGTGGTGAAAAAATAAATCAATCCGGACATAGCTTTACCTGGGTAATCGACAAGGAAGCTACGTCTACGGAAAAAGGTTCTAAGCATGAGCAGTGTACAGTTTGTAATTATGCTAAAACTGCAGTCGAAATTCCGCCGGTAAAAACCGGAACTGAAGAAACCAAAACTTCTTATAAAATTATAGAAGGAACTGAAAGCAGCTATGTCCTGCAGAGTGGCAACAGCCTTACCATCCGGGTGGATGCAGAGTTCTCTAAATTTGCCGGAATCAAAGTAGATGGTGTTCAGATTGGAAAAGATAATTATGATGTGAAGTCCGGTTCAACCATTGTTACTTTGAAATCCTCTTACCTGAATACACTGACTGCCGGAACACATAACCTGGAAATGTTGTGGACAGATGGTTCTGCAAGTACTACGTTTACCATCCAGGCAAGCGTAAACCAGAATCCAGACAATAAAAATCAGGAAACGGCTACAGCCTCAAATACCCAGCCTGCAACTCAAACTAATACAAAGCAGACTACGGATAAGTCTCCGAAAACAGGGGATTATAATAATCCTTTGGTATGGGCGGCATGGCTGATTGTTTCAGAAATTATTATTGCTGGTACCGTTTATTATCGTAAAAAGAAACATTTGTAAATAAATATTACCCCATAAAAATGCTCTCTATGTAACAAACTGTATCATTTTACAGGAAACGTTATATAGAGAGCATCTTTCATTCCGTCAAAAATGCTCCAATATGGAACCATTGTATTACCAGAAAATGATGGTCATGTTATCAAAAAAGGAGTACCGGGATTGTAGTGTTCATGATTGTGGTGTCAGGAAGAAAAAATGTGCTATATGCCCCACTTGTGATATACTTAAATATATCTGGAATCATTAAAGCAATCAAAAATTGGGATAGGAAAATTTTTCATTGAAAGGAACGGGGATACGATGATATTATCGGACAGAGCCGTACTTCCTTTAACCGGAAGCACATTTGAGCCAGGAAACGCTGAAAAAGTAATTAAAGAAATGGAAGATAAAGAATCAGCACAGATTGCATTAGCAGAATATTATTACTTTTCTGCCAATGCAGAACTGTGTGCAGCGACTGTGAAACCATATTTGTCACAAGAAGATATCATGCTTCGTTTATCTGCAGATATGCTCTATACCTTTGCCAATCTGACAATTGGAGATTCCAGAGCGGCACAACAGGCCAGAGAGGATATACAGCGATGCATGGTTCAGGTGGTACAGGAAAATGCAACGATGGAGCAAAAGGCGTCCTGTCTGTTTGCCTATTATGTAACTAATATTTTTCTTCATATTACGCCAGAAAAAAAGGTGCCGCCGTTTCTTGCAGTATATCCCATATCTTCCGACCGGACAGAGATTGTTTGCAATCAGCCTTCTGGCACATGAAACTTATTTAAGGCAGGAATATGCCCGGGCAAAGGGGCTTGTCCAGGGAGCTTTTTTGATGGCAGATACGACATATCCCATCCCCATAATATATCTGAAGTGTGTACAGGCAATGTGTCAGATTAATCTGAAAGAACAAAAAGAAGCCATACACTCAGTAAATTCTGCATGGGAAATGGCCAGACCGGATAGATTTTGGGAGCCATTTATTGAGTATCATGGGCTGTTACAGGGATTATTGGAGGTCTGTGTCCGAAAAAAAGAACCAGAGATTTATAAGCAGTTGGCAGGCGGGATAATCTCATTTAGTCGTAGCTGGATGAAAATCCACAATCCTAAGATGCAAAAAACAGTGACGGATCTCCTGTCTCCATTGGAGTTTTCCATTGCAATGCTGGCATGCCGGAACTGGACCAATCAGGAAATTGCAGAATATTTAGGATTTTCAATGAACACAGTTAAGCATTATATATCAGGAATTCTGGAAAAGTTAGGTATCGATAAACGGGATAAAATAAAAAATTTTGTAAATCAATGATATACGAAGGAGAAGGTTTATATAAATCCACAGACCGGTGTGAAAACCGTGGTATTTTCCATGCCGGAAAATAACGGTGCGACCTATGAACTGTTTTCCCTTGACGATATTTATAATCAGTATAACTACGGGGATATGTATCAGATTGACAAGACGGTTCTCTTAGGATTTGGTCTGGGACGACAGATTAACGGCTCTTATACCATTGACATCAACGGTCTGAACCCTTCCCATATACAGCCTTTGAACCCCCTTCTTAAGAAAATGTTTTCACGGGTATAAAAACTGCGAGGGACACGTAAATCGTGTCCCTCTTTTTTTGTTTATTTCTGGTTTGCCGGTTCCATATTGACGGCTTTCCCCTTTATTTTCGCATGCTTCATGGCATTTAAGACTTCTTTGCCATATTCTCCTGGTACTTCCACAAAGGTATATTTATCAAACATATCAATGGCTCCCACCAGTCTTCCCGGCATACCGGACTCTCCGGCGATGGCGCCAAGAATATCTCCCGGCTTAATCTTGTCTTTCTTTCCAATGTTGATAAACAGTCTTACCATTCCCTCTTCTGCACCGGTATTGGCAAAGTCGTATTCTTCTTTTTCAGAAGAACTCTCCCCTGCACCCATTGCCTGATAGAGGAAAGCTGCTGCAATATCCATGGCAGTATAATCAGCTTCATTTACCTGCTTCTCAATCAGCTCTATCATATCAGAAAGATTCTCTTCCTCAATGATAGTTCCAATCTGTTCCATGATATTTTCAGCTTTTATCTGTGCCACATCATCAGTGGATGGAATCGGCTGTGCTAAAATCTTTGTCTTGCAGTAACGCTGGATATCTTTTAATTTATAGACTTCCTTGCCTTTCACAAAAGAAAATGCCTTACCACAACGGCCTGCACGTCCGGTTCTTCCGATTCGATGTACATAATATTCATCATCCTGCGGCAGGTCATAATTAAATACCGCTTCTACATCATCTACGTCAATTCCTCTTGCTGCCACATCCGTTGCAATAAGAATATCCGTCTTTCCTTTCCGGAAATTATTCATGACCCGGTCTCTCTGGGACTGCTTCATATCTCCATGAAGTCCCTCTGCACTATAGCCTCTGCCGGATAATTCCGTTGCCAGCTCATCTACCATTTTCTTGGTATTACAGAATACCAATGAAAGCTTCGGATTATAATAATCCAAAAGTCTCGTAAGGACATCCACTTTATCCTTGCGCTTTACATCATAGTAGTACTGGTCAATGTTGGCTACGGTGAGTTCCTTTTTTACAACCTTGATATTGACTGCATCATGCTGGTATTTTCTTGTAATGTCAAGAATCGGCTTTGGCATGGTTGCAGAAAACAGTACGGTCTGATGCTCTCCCGGAATATATTCTAATACAGTTTCTATGTCCTCACGGAATCCCATATTTAACATTTCATCCGCTTCATCCAAGACGATGGTATGGACAAAATCCGGGCGGATGGTCTTTCTGCGAAGATGGTCCATCAAGCGTCCCGGTGTTCCGATAATAATCTGTACGCCACCCTTTAGGGCTTTAATCTGGCGGGAAATGTCCTGTCCACCATACACTGGCAGCACTTTTACACCGTGCATATATTTTGCCAGCTTACGGATTTCGTCTGCCACCTGAATGGCGAGCTCTCTGGTGGGAGATAAAATCAAAACCTGCGTTTTCCGTAAAGACGGGTCTACTTTCTGTAAAATCGGAATTCCAAAAGCTGCTGTCTTGCCGGTTCCGGTCTGAGCCTGTCCGATAACGTCCACACCTGATAAAACCACCGGGATTGCCTGGCTCTGAATCGGTGTTGCCTCTTCAAATCCCATGTCCGCAATTCCTCTTAAAATCTGCGGATTTAAATCTAATTCATCAAATCTGATTGTATTCATTCTTTTCCTTCCTGTTGCGGGAACTTTTTCCCATCTGTCAGTAACCTGTTCTCCAGTCACTTTATAAAAAGCCACCGCGGCTAATCATAACAGACTGTTTTTTGCTTGTCAATTTACTGCAACAGATTTTTCTTCGACAAAATCAGCGCATCCTTCTGCTTTCTGGTCAGCTTTTTATAGGCTGCTTCCTTCTGCATGGCCTCCTCCTTCGTCCCGGATTCCTCTAAATACCGCAGCTCCACCGGTCCCCGGTTTCTGGTATACTTTGCTCCTTTTCCACTGTTATGTGCTTCAATCCGCTTGTCGATATCAGTCGTCCAGCCGGTATAGAGGCTCCCATCCCGGCAGAGCACCATATAAGTGTAATTATGTTTCTCTTTCATGTAATCCTTCCTATGTAGACCGGGCACCGCCCAGTCTTATCTCTATATAAAGCAATCGACCAAAAAAGTATCTTACTCATATTCCATAAACTGGTAAAAAAGTATCGATTGCGGATTTTTGGCCGTTACATTTTATCTTATGCAGTTTTCTTATGTATGTTCCATTTACCGACAGCTTCCAATACAGATTCCTCCCCGGTTTTCTTCCTTTACCTGATAGAGTAAATCATCGGCTTTCTGCAAAAAGTTCTTCATCGTTCTGTCCTCATCCGGTATATCATAACAGACCCCCTGGGAAATGGATACATAATGCTGTGCCTCTGAAAAAGCGTGCTCCATATCAAGGTCACGGATACTACGTTTTAATTTTTCTGTAAGAATGACTACGGCTTCTCTGGAATATCCCTCATAAATTAAAATGAATTCATCCCCTCCATACCGTGCACAGAAAATATCATCCTTTTCCGCTAACTTTTGAATTTCCTTTGCTACACGGCAGATACATAAATCACCCTTCTGATGCCCATAGTTATCATTATATTGTTTAAAATAATCGATATCCAGTATTTCCACTGCCACTGGAATTTTCTCTGCTATGGCATGTTCGAATACCTTCTGCGCATGCTGTTCTAACCGATAGCGATTTGGGATTCCGGTCAGTGCATCGGTCTGGGACTGCTCTAAGAGAATCCTGTTTTCTTTTTCCATCTTCTTTCTGCTGTGGTTCGTCTCTTCCAATGCATAACGCATATCTAAGATGCAGGTCATGATATATTTATTCTCTTTTTCCAGTATCTCGGACAATTCAAAAAACAAACCGCATGCCTGCAGATATTCACGATTCTTTTCCTGCCGCTTATAATAACGGATTTTTAAAGTCAGAATCCGCTTCTGCATATAAATAATCTTAGCTTCCCTTGCCATCTTCTCTAAAAGTTCTACTAATTTCCAGAATTCCTCTTCCTTTCTGGTATCTAACAGCATCTCACAATAAGCATAAAGATCATCAAAAATATCAAGAATCGGCATTCTGGTATCTGATACCTTCTGCACAATTGCTATATTCCGGTCACATTCTTCTTTCTTTCCCATGGCATTACAGAGTCTTGCTTCAAAGCAGGCAAAGGCAATCTGCTCTAACTCTTCCAGATGTCCACTGCACACCTCTTTTGCCCGCAGTGCATATTCCTGTGCCTGCATATACTCTTCCTGATAAAAGCAGCTGTTTCCCAGTCCTATATAGATATTCAGAAGATAACTGTAATATTCCGGTATTTCCTTATTCTTCTGTAATAAATCATATGCCTGCCCTAAATATTTTTCTGCCTGTCGGTATTCCCCAAAATTATTGTAAAGCATACCGATATTAATATTGATAATAATACCAATATCATATAATTTATATTTTTCACAATACATTCTGGCATTCAGATAATAATCCATGGCAAAAGGAGCATTTCCACGATTCATGGACGTAATGGCAAGAATATTATAGGCTCTTGCCAATAAACCATGCTGTCTGGAATGCTCCAGGTATGGCAGGGAACAGGAAAGATTGCGAAACAGTTTATCCACATCATTCAGAAGATAATATGTCTCGCCACTGTAATAATAGGCATAGCCTAACAGTTTCTCATCATCCTGCTCTCTGGCATAATCTCTTATATTTTTACATAGCATCAATGTTTTTTCGGCATCTGTTCCCCGATTCTTCCGGACACCCTCTAACCATTCCAATACTTCGCTGCTGTAAGCATTAAAATCCATCTTTTTGCGCACCCTTTTTCGTATTTTTTAATGTCTTTTATTATATAGGTATGCGGCTCTTTTTTCAAGTATGGCTCTTTTACTCAAAGAAGCTTACCGGGTCTACCGGTTCGCCATCTTTCTGCAAGGCAAAATAAAGATTACTTCCTTCCACGGAATAATATTTCGTCGGTTCTGCAATATAACCTACCAGTTTTCCTTTGCCGACAATGTCGCCCACTTCATACGGCACTTCCTTAAGCTGCCCGTAAATAGCACTATAACCATCTCCTAAATCCATAGTCACGGTACATCCTGTGACAGCACTGTTGGAAATATCCGTTATCTTTCCTTCTGCGGCTGCGGATACCCTGTCATTTACTTCTCCGGCAATAATCACTGCCGGATTATATTTATACTGATCCAGCGTTGCAAAATACACGGTCTGATCCATGCTGTAATTTAAGACTACATTACCCTGTAATGGCCAGTTTAATCCATCCTCTTCCGCAAAATGCAGTGTTTTTGTGGTGGCTGCTGCCGCCTTTGTCTCTGGCTCATTTTCTGCCTCAGCCGCTGCATTTGTTACATTTTCTTCTTCCGTCTGCCCGCTGTCGGACTGTGCCTGTCCATCCGAATCCTTTGAAGCAACTGCGTTATCAGAAGGTTTTATGATACTGTCTGCTTCTGCCAGTTTCTCCGATGCTTCTTCCTCTGTCTTTGGAAGCGTTGCCACAAAATCATCCGAAGCTCCATCTTCTTTCTTATTGCCTTTGTCTTTTCCTGCATCCTTATCTGCAACATTTTCCTGCTGCTTTTTTTCTTCCTTCTGGGAATAATTATATACTGCTGTCATTGCTCCTGCTGCCAGTACCATGACAGCCAGGGCAATCATCCATGATCTTCTTCCTTTCATTTTCTCACCATCCATATCTTATTTTTTATAAGTATGAACAGTTTTTTCATATATTATTCTTTTTTATATATTATTCTTTTTTATATATTATTCTTTTTTATATTTCATTTTTTTGTAATTTCAATTCCGGAATAATAATAACTTAAAATTTCCTGATAAGTTTTTCCCTCTTTTGCCATCTCATTTGCTCCATATATGCTAAGTCCATAACCGTGTCCTAAACCTTTGGTCACAATACGTACCCTGCCATTGATTTCCCTGATATAAAAACAGGCGGAATTCAGGGAAAATGCCTTGCGGAATTCCTCCCCGCTGACACTACTGTTCCCAACCTGTATGGTTTTTACATATCCGCTTTCTTCCCGCTCTGTCACCACCAGCGTATTCACCCAGTCCTCCGCTGTAAGTCCTGCTTCCGGAAATGCCTGATTGCAGGTATCCACCAGTTCTCCTGCATCATAGAATTCCACCTTAAGAAAATCCTCTGATGTAATGTCCCATATGGATTCCACACTTTTGAGATAAGGAAGCTCTGTCCCTCTCGTTTTCTCTGCACTGACTGCAAAATAGGGAGCCTCAATTTCCTGTCCCTGATATGTTAAGACTTCCCCCTCGGTATCTATCAGGCAATTTTCTAATTTCTGATAATATCGATTATAATTTTCATTTCCAAACAATTTGGTCTGCTCTGCAACACTCAGTCCCGTCTCCGGTGCTTTTCCCTGCGACAGGGCATATTCATAATTGGTCCGCACAATAACTGCCTGCGCACGAATCGCTTCTTCTTCATAGGTAACCGGGATATCCCGTGCCAGAATAGACACAAGAGCAGCCATCTTCTCTTCTTCATCGGGATGACTGCTCTTATGTTGTATTTCATTGCTGTCTGTATCCAATAATATCTCATCTCCCTGGAACACCAGGGTCATAAGTATCGGTAATCCTGCAATAATCAGACACAGACACAGTATCATTTTTATTTTTTCTTTCATATCCTGTCCACTCCTGTTCTACATATATATGTAACAGAAATGGATGTATACCAGTAAAATATTACTGTTTCATACGCTGTCCTATCTCATTGGAAAGTTCCGCAAACTGCTCTAAGGACAGTGCCTCTCCACGAATGTTCTCCGGAACTCCAAGGCTTACGATACTTTCCTGTATTACCTCTTTCGGCAAATGTATCTCCGGGGAATTATTCAGTCCGTTTGCCAGTGTCTTTCTGCGCTGGTTAAAGGATGCCCGGATAATGCGGAACATCAGCTTCTCATCTTCCACTTCTACCGGCGGCTTCTCATGACGGGTCAACCGGATAACCGCACTGCCCACATTCGGTCTTGGCATAAAACAATTTGGTGGTACGTTTGCCACGATTTCCGGTCTGGCATAATACTGTACTGCAAGGGAAAGTGCTCCATATTCCTTGCTTCCCGGTCCCTCCTGCATACGTTCTGCCACTTCCTTCTGCACCATAATCGTAATGCTGTCGATTGGCACATGGCTCTCAAACAGTCCCATAATAATCGGTGTGGTAATATAATAAGGCAGATTCGCCACTACCTTGATTGGCTTTCCCTGGTTCTTCTCTTCTGCCAGCTTACAGATATCAAGCTTTAAAATATCTTCATTAATTACTGTTACATTGGAATAATTCTTCAGTGTGTCCGACAAAATCGGAATCAGATTCTTATCTATCTCCACCGCAACCACTTCTCTTGCCCTCTCGCAAAGATACTGTGTCATAGTTCCGATTCCCGGACCAATCTCCAATACAAAATCATCCTCCGTCACTCCGGATGCATCGATAATCTTATCCAGCACATGAGTATCTATCAAAAAATTCTGTCCGAATTTCTTCTGAAAATTAAACCGGTACTTCTGCAGTACCTCTATTGTATTCTGTGGATTTCCTAATTCTGCCATGCCTGCTCCTTTATTCAACCGCTCTTTCTATCTTTTTCGAATAAATGTTCGTTTTTTGTTGCCAACTGCATTTTTCTGTGTTACAATCATTTTAGAACAAATGTTCTGATTTGTCCAGTCCTTTTTATGATAACAGAGGAAAATAGTTCTACGCAACTATTATTGGGGATTTTCATAAAACTTACAATGGAAGATGGATGGCTGGAAGCCTGTCTTGTCTTTTTCTTATGGAAAAGCGGCACTGTTCATCGAAGGACAGATGCCTGATAAGGGCTGCTAGGGGCACTTGGAATTTCATCTGAAAGCAGGCAACGCTGGTACAAGGATGTACCAGCGAGGCACATATGAACAGGGATGTGAATTTGTGCCGGTTGCCGGATAAAACTACATACTACAAAGAAATTCCTAGTGCCCTTTGCAGGCATTATGCGGCATCTGACGTTTGATGAACAAGGCTGCTCTTATCTGATAAATCATTAAAACAGGACAGGCTTCCACCACTACTTCCTTTGCAAGTGCTTCTATATATTTGATAGAAAAAGAAAAGGTGATTGCTTTGAATATAACAGAAAACATGTCTTTATTGGAAAAACTGACCATCCTTTCGGATGCCGCCAAATATGATGTTGCCTGTACCTCCAGCGGTGTAGACCGCAAGGGAAACGGCCATGGCTTGGGTAATTCCATTTCTCCCGGAATCTGCCATACCTTCTCTGCCGATGGACGCTGTATTTCCCTGCTTAAGATTCTTTTTACCAATGAATGCATTTTCCGCTGTGCCTACTGCCAGAATAACTGCAACAATGATGTGCCGAGGGCTTCCTTTACACCGGACGAAGTCTGTACCCTTACCATGGAATTTTACCGCAGAAATTATATTGAAGGTCTTTTCTTAAGCTCCGGTATTCTCATCAGCCCGAATTATACTATGGAACTGATTTATCAGACACTTTACCAGCTCCGTGTCCGCCATCATTTTAACGGATATATTCATGTAAAAGCTATTCCCGGTGCCGACCCGGTTCTCATTGAAAAAGTAGGCTTTCTTGCTGACCGTATGAGCATTAATCTGGAGCTTCCGACCGCAGACGGACTGAAGGCTCTTGCACCAAATAAGTCCCGCAAAACCATCTTAAAGCCCATGCGTCTGATTCAAAATGGCATTATGGAAAATCAGAATGAGCTGATGGTTTACCATAAGACCCCGAAATTTGTACCGGCAGGCCAAAGCACCCAGATGATTATCGGTGCCACCCCGGAAAACGATTATCAGATTATGAAGGTAGCAGAAGGCTTATACCAGAATTTCCAGTTGAAACGAGTCTTCTACTCAGCCTTTGTCAATGTAAATCATAATTCCAATCTGCCAACCCTTCCCGGTGGTCCACCCCTTCTGCGGGAGCACCGCCTGTATCAGGCAGACTGGCTGCTTCGCTTCTATGGTTTTTCTGCCGGAGAGCTATTAAGCGAAGACCGTCCGGATTTTAATATCTTCTTAGACCCGAAATGCGATTGGGCACTCCGCCACTTAGAAGCCTTTCCGGTAGAGATTAACCGGGCAGATTACAACACCTTACTACGTGTTCCGGGCATTGGTGTGAAATCTGCCAACCGTATTGTAAAAGCCCGCCGTCACAGCCGCCTTGATTTTTCCGATTTAAAGAAAATCGGAGTTGTCTTAAAACGGGCTGCCTACTTTATTACCTGCTCCGGTCGTATGATGTATTCCATTCCACAAAATGAAGATTATATCTGCAGCTGTCTGATGCAGGATATAACTCAGATTCCGAAGGAAATACGGGATTTCAGTTATAAGCAGATTTCCTTCTTCGATGAAGATGCTTTAAGTGATTTTAAACTGACCACCAACGATTTATGCGTCGGATAAACTGCTATAACCATGATTTTTCAGTAAACAGGAAAGGACTTTTTCTTATGCATATATTTCTCTGTGAAGATTCCATCGATGGCATCTTTACCGGCATCTATGATGCCTGGGCCAGCAGATATGGGCACAAAAATATAAAGCTTTGTATCAATGATACGATAACTTACGAACTCTTTTCTGAATATATTACGGTAGCACCGGATTCCGAAAAGAGCGAAAAGGTCGGACGCACCATTATTGCCCGTCTTGGCATGGAGGTCTATCAGGATATTCTTCAGGCGGTTCTTGCCCATGATGATAAGAAAAAAAATGAGCACCCGGACAAAGCCGACTGCATTTACCGTACACTCTTATATGGATTTTCTTTAGCGGATGGTCATCGGATTTTACAGGCTCTTGGCAATCCTTATATTGCAAGAGTCTTTGAACTAAGTCGTTCCACCGGAAATGAAGCCCACCATCTGCTTGGTTTTTTACGTTTTCAGGAACTGGAAAACGGAGTCCTGTTTTCTACCATCCACCCTAAGAATCAGGTGATTTCCGTTCTGGCAGAACATTTTACTGACCGCCTTCCACAGGAACATTTTATGATTTATGACGCAACACACCAGATTGCCGCCATTCACAAAGCCGGCAGTGGATACTTCTTTACGGATGCATCCAATTTAAATCCGGACGTTATCACACGGCTTTCCCCTGCCGAGAAGGAATACCAGAAGCTCTGGTGCGGTTTCTTTGACAGCATTGCCATTGAAGCAAGAAAGAATCCGAAGCTGCAAAGTCAGAATATTCCAAAACGATTCTGGAAAGACACGGTGGAACTGGCATCCGGTAAATAAATGTTTCTATTGTTTTCTGTCAGACTTTACCTGGCAGTCTCTACCCGGCAGACATTACCCGGCAGCAGAGTACATGCAGATGAAACCATAAACTGGATAATGTCTACTTTGCGTCATATCCTGGAAAAGATTTGTGTCCTGCCGGTATGACAGAAGAAGAACGTACCGATTATGCACTGTTTGAGCTGAATAAATTATTGAAATATGTTGTCTATCCGGAAGATGTTGCCTGCATTTATATGGAACCGGTTATGGGTGAAGGCGGCTATGTCGTTCCTTCCAGGAAATTCGTACAGAGTGTCCGTGAAATTTGTGATAAACATGGTATTCTCCTGATTTTCGACGAAATCCAGTGTGGCTACGGACGTACCGGCAAAATGTGGGCAAGCCAGAACTTCGACGTTGTACCTGATATTATGACAGTTGGTAAAGCCATTGCAGGCGGTCCTCCAATGAGTGCCGTGATTTCCACCCCGGAAATTATGGATAAATGGCCGGTTGGTACCCATGGAACCACTTTTGGCGGAAATCCTTGCATCTCCGATGTCCGTGGTATCGGTCTTATGGTTGCCATTGAATTTTCCCATAAGGATGGCACCCCGGCACCAGACATCTGGGCAAAAGTAAAGAAAGGCTGCTTAGAACGCCATATGCTTACCTTAAACTGTGGCGTAAATGGAAATGGTATGCGGTTTGCCACTCCATTAAATGTCAAAAAAGAAGAAATCGATGAGGGACTGTCTGCCTTCCGAGCGTGTTCTTGCAACACAATATGGAGTCAGCCGTAATGTCATCCGGGAAGCCATCAAGATTCTTACCGAGAAAAAACTGGTTACGAATGTAATCGGCAAAGGCAATTATGTTACGCTTCCAAATGAAACGGATCTTGTAGATATGGTTGAATCTGCCCTGAACACTTCCGCTTCGTGTCTTCTATATGACACTGAATAACCTGATCAGTAAATCGATTTATTATGGTGAAGGGAATACCTCTTATGGAAGAATTACTGCACAGCAGGAGCATGAACAAATTTTATTATCCCTTAAGAACCGGGATATGGATGCTTATAAAATGGCTATCCACTTACACTTAGAATTAATCAGGCAGCTACTCCAGTAGGAGTGCTGCCCCTTTTTATTTACTTATTGCTGATATTTTTCCAATATAAGTTTCGCCTGCTCTTCATCTATCTGCAGTTCTTCCTGCAATAATGACAGAATTTCCGTATCTTCTTTTCCTAGTTTACGGCTGAGTTTTATAATGCCTTCTTCCAGTCCAGCTTTTCTTCCTTCTTCTTCGCCCTGTCTTCGAATCCTCTCTTCTCTCTCAAAACTCTTCATATATGCAAGACCTACCTCTCCATCCCGCTTGACTGCTGTTACCATCCGGTGTAACTTTTTCAGACTCTCGGTGGAAGCATTCTCTATGGATGAATGCTCCATGTAATGTAGTAGCTGTTTTAATTCCTCCGGCGGGTTTCCTTCCCTTCCTCTTGTATACAGGAATATGGTCTGTGCGCCATCCTCATACTCTAATTCCGGCACTTCGATACAACCATTCTTGATTGTATACACCATACGATTCAGTCCAAAGGGGTCATAAGTTGTAATAAAAATTACGATGACATTCCGAAGACTCCCATATGTATCACCTGCATTCAGATTGCTTGCATCAATCTTCGCATGGTAAAACCGGACTCTCCGTGGTAATGATATGATTTCTTCTTTTCCACCATTCTGGTCTGGTTCTATATCAAAGATTTCTCCGTTCTCCTCATCCAGATATACATCCAGCCGAATGCCGTGGGTTTCCAAATTTTCTCCGCAGAAGAAACGCTGCGGCACTACCGTAAGCTTTCCTATCTGCCGGTGTAGAATACACTCCAAAATATACCTCGCCGACTGTTCCCCATAAATTTTGTGACTGGTCAGGCTATTTACCAGAAAGTCATCCACCAGATTCAGCTCTTCTAAAGTTTTCATATTTCCTCCTTTTCCCATAATGCAAGGAAAAGCAGGATTACATATCCTGTTCCGATTCTGAAATTCCGCTTATTCAATGCACTATGCGTTCGTAAATTGTAATTAGAATTTAAAAGCATAGAATTCATTGAATTGATACTAGAAATTTAGATTGGCTTTTTCCACTCGAAAATCAGAATATATGCTTTGTGTTGATTGTAACAAATGCATATTTATAATACAAGTAAAATATTTATTGACAGTAAAATATTTATAAAATCCGATTCCCTTCTGACAGGAAGGCTACTTCACTTTTCCAAATAATTTTCTGGCATTTTCCCAGGTAACTGTTTCCACTTCTTCCGGTGTTGTTCCGGTCAGTTCGGCAATGGTTTTTACTACATAAATAAGATTCCTTGAATCGTTCCGGGTGCCACGATGCGGTTCCGGTGCCATATAGGGACAGTCAGTTTCCAATACAATGTGAGGCAGTCCGATTTCTGCCACGGTCTCCTTTAACTTCTTTGCATTTTTGAAGGTAACTACACCGCCGACACCAATATAATATCCCATTTTCACATATTCTTTCGCCATTTCCTTGGAATAAGAATAACAATGAATGACACCCGGAATGTCATCCTTATGGGCCTGCTGCATAATTTTCATGGTATCCTCTGCGGCATCTCTGGAATGAATGATAACCGGAAGACTCATTTCTTTTGCCAGTGCAAGCTGGCGGCAGAATATTTCCCGCTGTGCCTGCTGCACTGTTGGCTCCTTATCCCAATAATAATCAAGCCCGATTTCTCCGATGGCAACGGTTTTCTCCCAGGAAGCCTTTCCCTTTATCCATGCTAAATTTTCTTCCGTTGCATCTTCGATATTGCTTGGATGAATTCCGATTGCTGCATAAATATAATCGTATTTCTCTGCCAGTGCTACGCTATCCACGCAGCCGGCAAAGTCTGCGCCTACGTTAATTACCCGCTTTATGTTCTGCTCCGGAAGAGAAGAAACAAGCTGTTCTCTGTCCTCTTTGAATTTCTCATCATCATAATGTGCATGTGTCTCAAAAATCATAAAAATCCTCTTTCTATTTTACAAATGCTGGTAATAAAATACCGCCAGCTGCGTCCGGTCTCTTAGGGACAGCTTTTCTAATATGCTGCTGATATAGTTGCGGACAGTTCCTTCACTTAAGAATAATGCTTCCGCGATTTCCTTGTTGCTGCATCCAAGTGCCACCTGGTGAATGATTTCCTGCTCTTTTTCACTGATATCATAGCTGGCATAGTCAAAGCTTTCCTTATTCTGCATCAGAACCGGAAGCTTATTCACAATTTCCCCACCAAAAACGCTCTGTCCGCTCATGACTGCATTTAACGATGGAACAATTGCTGCAAAATCCTGCTTCAGGCAATAGCCTTTCGCACCGATTCGTAACGCCTCCACAATATATTCATCATCGGAAAATGTGGTCAGAAACAGCACCCTTGCCGTCTTGTCTTCTGCAAGAATCTGCTCTGCCGCATCCAGACCATTCATTGGCTTCATCTGGATATCCATTAATAAAATGTCCGGCTGAAGCTCTTCATATAATTTTACCGCTTCACTTCCATCGGTGCCTGTTCCAACTACCTCCACTCCCTTGGCGCAGAGAATGGTCTGCAGGGAAAATACCACATCTTCGTCATCATCTATTATCAGGACTCTCATACTGCCTCCTCTTTCTTTCGAATTGATATAAATATTTTAAAACCTTTTTCGCAGTTTACATGAATGCTTCCGCCCAGCGACTCCACACGTTCCCGCATATTCGAAAGTCCCATGCCTCCGGCTGCACTCTTAAGGTCATCCTTTTCTTCCCGCATCTGCTCCGTTGCCTTTTTCTGCTTTTCCTCATCCGTACCATTGTCCTCGATGGTCATCTGATACAGTGCCGGATGTTCCCTGAGAACAATCTCAATCCGGTCACCGTTGCTGTATTTGACAATATTTGACATTGCTTCTTTTACGGCTGCGATAAAACAATATTTAACTTTTCGTGGAACATTCTGTGACATATCGTATTCTAAATCCAGATGATAATGCTGCTTCATTTCCCGGGTTGCCTCTAATAATGCCTGCTTTAAATCCACGGAATCATCATGCAGATCATGCACACTTTCCCGGATATTATTCATGGCAAGATTTAAGGTATCATTTACCTTTAAAAGCTGACCATGCAGCGGCTCTTCCTCATATACGGTGCTCAGTGCTCCCATCTGAAGGATTGCCCGGGAGAGCATATGCCCCACATTATCATGGATTTCCCTTGCAATCCGGTTCCGCTCCTTTAGCGTTGCCATATAGATTTCCGTATCCTGTTCCTCTAAAAGCTTGCGGTTCTTCTCCCTCATCACAAGGCTTAACTCTGTGCTGGTATCCCGGAGTCGTATCAGATTCCGCTTCAACTCCGTTGCCTGCCTGGTGCAATGAGCCAACAGCACCGCCACTAATGATAAGAACAGCCAGATGGCTGTCATCCACGGCTGGTACACCGGCAGTGCATAAAAGAATAAAACTGCAAATCCCATGCCCCACCACAGACTGAACCAGAAGCTGTCAAAAAATACCAGCGGCAGCAAAAAAGTAAAGCCCGGCTCGATTAGACACAGTACTGCCATTGCTATCAGCAATGCACCAATGACTTTCCGGTTTTCAATATAAAGAGTCAACGCTGCCACAATCAGACCAATGATGAAGATTACAACTCTGCGGTAGTCTCCCTCTAAATGGAAAATAAGGCAGCTGCACATGGCAAAAAGAAGTAACTTATCCAGTATTCTTAACATTTTTCTTCCCCTTCCTTAGGGTTCTACTTCATTTACTGTATCATTTTTCCTAAGATATGACAAATGTCATTTTATTTCCTGACAGAATGCACTTACCAGTCCTCCGCTCACTCTACTATACTACATTTATAAAACCGCTATTATTTATCTCTATCTACAGGAGGCATAACATGGATGCAATACAGATTTCACACTTGAAAAAATATTATTCCGATATAAAAGCAGTAGATGATATTTCTTTTTCTGTTAAAAAAGGAGATTTATTTGGACTGCTCGGTGTAAATGGTGCCGGAAAATCCACTACAATTCATATTCTTTGTACCTTACTGAAAGCAACTGCAGGAACTGTCAAAATATGTGATTACGATGCTTTAAAAGAAGCCGATGCCATCCGCAATAAAATTGGAGTTGTTTTTCAGAATAATACTTTAGATGATTATCTGACAGTAAAAGAAAATCTTTTGATGAGAGGCTTTCTATATGAAAAAGATTTAAAGACGGTTCAAAAAAATCTCTATGAGATTGCCGAAATTCTTAACATTCAAAATTTATTATCACGACCTTTTCGTAAATTATCCGGTGGTCAGAAACGACGCTGCGAAATTGCCCGGGCACTCATGAATACTCCTGAAATATTATTTCTAGATGAGCCTTCTACCGGGCTTGACCCGCAGACCAGAAAACTTATGTGGGACTGTCTGGAAAGTCTCCGGTTAAAGCGCCATATGACAATTTTTCTCACCACACACTATATGGGAGAAGCCTCTATGGCACAACAACTTTGCATTATGGATGCCGGAAAAATCATTGCTTCCGGCTCTCCATCCCAGTTAAAAAATAAATATGCTTCCGATACTTTAAAAATCTATACTGACAAAATTACACCATTGAGCCGGGAATTGGCTGCTCTTTCACTGGCTTCTTATCGTCTCCCTAACGGAATTGCAATTCCCCTATCTACTACCAAAGATGCTTTGCATATCATGCCCCGGATAACCACTCCCTATGATGGCATTGAAATTATTCAAGGCAGTATGGATGATGCTTTTATTCAAATAACAGGAAAAAAACTGGAGGATTAACCTATGATACTAATTTCATTTATAAAACGTAATATCTTACTTTATTTCCGAGACCGAATCAGTGTATTCTTTTCTCTTCTTTCTACTCTTATTGTGTTAACCCTTATGATTGCATTTCTCGGACAGGGAAATATTGATTCCACAATTCAGGTTCTTGGAACCGGTCTGAAATACGAAGCTGTTCATGCATCTTCGCTCATCATTATCTGGACCATTGCCGGTATCCTGGTTGTCAATGCCGTAAGCATTTCCATGACTCTGGTGGGAACCATGGTAAGAGATGAGGAATCCGGTAAGATATCTGCATTTTTTGTTGCACCTGTAAAACGTGGATACTATGTTGCAGGTTATGTCATTGCTGCAATTATTGTCTCCTTTATCATGTGCCTGCTCACATTGATAATCGGAATCATCTATCTTGGTATTGCTAATGGCTCCTTTATAACTGCCCATGATACTTTAGAAATTCTCTTTGCACTTCTTGCAATTATTTTTTCCTCTGCTTCCTTTGTCTTTTTATGCGCTTCTTTTATTCATACCAATAGTGCATTCAATGGTCTGACCACGCTTTTGGGTACTCTGATTGGATTTTTTGCTGCAATTTATGTTCCATACGGCAATATGCCCCAGACTCTTAAATATATCATCCGCTTTCTTCCAGCCTTTCAGGGGGCTTCCGCCATTCGTGAAATCTGGATGAATCAGGAATTGCAATGGTTTCATTGCCCCTCCGAAATAAAGACCGGATATGCGGATTATATGGGACTTACCATTTCTTTTGGAAATGCCACTCTTTCCCCTCATATGAAAATACTATATATGTTTATCTCAGGTCTTATCTTCCTTGGTCTTGCAACGGCTATTCTTTCAAGGAAAAGACAACAGGAACGTTAAGATATGACAAATGTCATTTTATTTCCTGACAGAATGCACTTACCTTCTGTACCTCTTTTCCCTATACTTAGGTTATAAGCAATTACCCTAAAAAAGGAGGAAACCTATGAGTACCCCAGTTGTAAAAATAGAAAACCTGGTGAAACGCTACAAAGAGCTTGTAGCATTAGACCACTTTAACTTAGAGATTGAAGAAGGTGAGATTTTCGGTCTGCTCGGTCCAAACGGTTCCGGCAAGACTACGACCATCAACTGCCTTCTTTCCCTGCTTTCCTATGACAAAGGAAACATTGAAGTATTTGGGAAAAAGATGAACCCGGATAGTTATGACCTAAAGCGGCAAATCGGCGTTGTTATGCAGAACGTTGCCGTAGTGGATGAACTGACGGTATATGAAAACATTGATTATTTCTGTGGGCTTTATGTAAAAGATAAAGCACTCCGGAAACAGTATGTAGAGGAAGCCATTGCTTTTGTAGGCTTAGATGATTTCCGTAAATTCTTTCCGAAGAAATTATCCGGCGGACTTTTAAGGCGGTTAAATATTGCCTGCGGCATTGCCCATAAACCAAAGCTGATTATCATGGATGAGCCGACCGTTGCCGTTGACCCGCAGAGCCGGAATAAGATTCTTGAGGGAATCGGGGAGCTGAACCGGAACGGTGCCACCATCATTTACACCTCCCATTACATGGAAGAGGTGGAACAGATTTGTTCCCGGATTGCCATTATGGACAAAGGAAAAAATCTTGCCATCGGCACGAAGGATGAATTAAAGCAGATGATTAAGAAGAGCGAAAGCATTTCCATTGATATCTTAGACCTGCCGGATGCAGCAATCGATGAAATCCGTGCTTTAAAACATGTTTATGAAGTAACTTACGAAAATCACATGCTGACCGTTTTATGCAGCGGTGGAAGCCACAATCTCATTCATGTGCTGGATTATCTGCAGCAGCATGAGATTACCTTCGGAAAAGTGTATTCCGAGCTTCCGACCTTAAATGACGTATTCTTAGAGATTACCGGCAAAGAATTAAGAGACTAGGAGGAGAAAGATATGCTTCAAATCATGAAATATCATTTCCGGATTCTCCTTAGAAATAGGGAGCAGATGTTCTGGATACTGCTTTTTCCGATTCTGCTTGGCATTATGTTCAAGGTAGCATTTTCCAATATCAGCAGTTCCGAAATACAAAAGCCGGTTTCCATTGCTGTTGTAGAAGAAAATAATTCGGATGCATTAAAAAATATCAAGACCTTTTTAGAAAAAATGGAATTAAAAGATGGCGTTGCCCTCTTTGTTCCAACCTACTGCACAGAAGAAAAAGCCGTTTCCCTGTTAAAGGACCAGACAGTGGATGGCATTTTGTATACAGATGATTCTGCATCTGATACAGTCACACTTTCCCTTACGGTTTCTTCTTCCAGCTCTGATACCGTCCGCATGAATCAGAGTATTTTGCAGGCATTTGTAAAGCAGTACAATTCCTCGGTTTCTGCCATTGCGGATACTGCAAAAAATCACCCGGAGAACTTAGAAGCACTGCTTCAAAGTCTCTCTGAGCAGGTTACTTATACCAAAGAAGTTTCTTTAAACAAACATAATACCGATACTTATACACAGTACTTTTACAATCTGATGGCTATGGCATGCCTCTTTACCAGCCTTTCCGGACTGTATATTTCCCTCAATAACCAGGGAAATCTCTCCGCCATTGGTGCAAGACGCAATATCTCTCCGGTTCATAAAATGAAGGTCATTATAGCAGAGCTTTTTTCCAATGTGATATTCCAGTTTATCTGTAATCTGGTTTCCTTTGCATTTATTGTACTGGTGCTTAAGATTGATTTAACCTACCATCTCCCACTGGCAATCCTAACGGTATTTGTCGGCTGTCTGACCGGAACTACCATGGGCTTTTTCGTAGGTGCCATCGGAGCCTTTTCCGAGGGAACGAAACAGGGAATTCTTGTCTCCGGCAGTCTGCTGCTTTGCTTCTTAAGCGGGCTTATGGTTGGAAATATGTGGATCATTGTCGAGAATACCTGCCCGGTTATCAACCGGATTTCACCGGCTGCCCTGATTTCCCGTGCCTTCTATACACTGGGCATTCAGGATAACCTAAACCAGTATTACCAATGTATTCTGACATTGATTGGCATTTCCGCTCTCTTCTGTTTGGGTGGATTCTTACTGACAAGGAGGAAAAGATATGCAAGTATTTAAAACTTTTCTGAAAATTGCAAAGAAGAAATTTCCTTCGGTGCTTTTATACTATATTATTTTTACCGTTGTTGTAATTGCCATGAGTAAAATCGGAGCATCCGACCATGAAACTTCTTTTGCTGCCACAAAGGCAGACATTTATATTATTGACGAGGATAACAGCACTGCAAGCCACGCTTTAAGTGATTATCTTTCCTCCATGCACAATCCGGTCACTTTAAAGGATACGGATACTATGACCTTACAGGATGCCCTTTATTATCAAAAGGTTGACTATATTTTAACCATCCCGGAAGGTTTTGAAGAACAGCTTACTGATTCTGATGCCAGAGATTTCCTTCCGGTTTCCATGCGAAAGGACAACTCCAATGGCTATTTTGTAGACCAGCAGGTAACTGAGTATCTTTCCAGTGTCCGCTTATTTATGGCTGGTGGCTTCTCTCTTTCCGAAGCAGTAACAAAATCCAGTGAATCACTTTCCAAAGGAAACGATACTACGGTTCTTAAGCTTGAAGAAAAGGAAACGGATGGTGCACAGATTGGACTTACCTATTTCTTCCAGTATCTTCCTTATGTACTCATTAATATGCTGTTACTTGGTATGACTCCTATTCTGATGACCTTTAACCAGAAAGATTTAGGTGCAAGGATTTCCTGCTCCTCTCTTTCCTTAAAGTCCAGAAATGCGCAGATTACTTTAGGATGTATCGTATTCAGTCTCTTTGTATGGCTGCTCTTTATCCTGACTGCACTTTTTATCTACGGACCAGACACTCTGTTCTCGATAAACGGACTCCACTCTCTTTTAAACAGTGCCATGGTTCTGCTGTTTTCCATAGCACTTACGCTCCTTGTAAGTACTTTTGCACTCAAACAGCAGTCCCTCAGTATGATTGCAAATGTTGCCTCCCTGGGATTGAGTTTCCTCTCCGGAATCTTCGTTCCGCAATACCTTTTGGGAAAAGGTGTTCTTGCTGTGGCGCATTTTCTTCCAACCTACTGGTATATCCGCCTCAATTCCATGCTGGGCGGTATATCGGATGAAATACTTACCACTGCGAAATACTGGCGCTTTATCGGTATCCAGTTTGGCTTCTTCGTCGCAATATTCTGTATTTATCTGGTTTCCAGCAAATACCAGAAACGCAGCCGCAACGCATAATAGAACCCCCGGAAAAACCAATTTGCAATAGTTCTTCCGGGGGTTCTTTATATAGCTAATCTGAAAATCTTATAATTAGCAGATTTCTGCTCCTGCCGGCATATCCTTTTCCGGTGTCAGAAGTGCTAATTCTCCATTTTCATCCTCTGCGCAAAGTAACATTCCTTCAGATAATACACCTGCAAGTTTTGCCGGTTTTAAGTTTACTAATACCATAACTTTCTTGCCGACCATTTCTTCCGGTGTGTACTGTTTGCGGATACCGGATACAATCTGTTTTACCTGGCTTCCGATTCTTACCTGTGAACACAGTAATTTCTTGGATTTCTCTACTGCCTTACACTCGATGATTTCCCCAACCTGGAACTGCATTTTCATAAAATCATCATAGGTAATCTCTTCTTTTGGCTCGATGTCGATTACTTTTGCATTTTCATCACTTCCTGCACCTTCTACCGGTACATCTTTGCCTAATGCTTTCTGCTCTGCTTCGAATTCTGCTTTCTGGGCAGCGCGGATTGCTTCTACCTTCGGCATTACTTCCTTCGGGTCTAATCTTGCAAAAAGAATCTCTGGTTTCTCCGTTACTTTATTATCATTTGGATAAAGTCCAAACTGATTCAGCTCATCAAATCCACGCAGTCCTGTATTAAGCTGCGCTGCGATTTTCTCTGCAGTCTCCGGTAGGAAGCTTGCTAAAAGGCTTGCGCCGATAGCGATGGACTCGGTCAGATTATAAAGCACTTCGCTTAAGCGGTCTTTCTTTGCTTCATCCTTTGCCAGTACCCAAGGTGCTGTTTCATCGATATATTTGTTGCAGCGGCGGAATACGTTAAATACTTCTGTAATGGCATCTGCCACACGAAGTCCGGACATCTTATCTGCAATCTTATCTCTTGCGCCGGTTACAACTGCCTTCAAGTCATTATCTACTTCTTCTGTGACTCCGGTGCTCTTTACGACACCGTCAAAATATTTATTGCTCATGGAAATGGTACGGCTTACCAGGTTTCCAAGGATGTTGGCAAGGTCGGAATTGAAACGCTCTACAACCAGCTCCCAGGTAATGATTCCATCATTTTCAAATGGCATCTCATGCAATACGAAATAACGGGTTGCATCTACACCAAAGAGGTCTACCATATCATCAGCATAAATTACATTTCCCTTGGATTTGCTCATTTTCTCGCCACCCTGTAAGAGCCATGGATGTCCAAATACCTGCTTTGGCAGTGGCAGGTCTAATGCCATTAAGAAAATCGGCCAGTAAATGGTATGGAAACGGATGATATCTTTTCCTATTAAGTGTAAATCTGCCGGCCAGTTCTTCTTGAATAAATCGGAAGAATTGCCATCTGCATCATAGCCAATCTTTGTAATGTAGTTGGTCAGTGCATCCAGCCATACATATACTACATGCTTTGGATCAAAGTCTACCGGAATTCCCCAGGAAAATGAGGTTCTGGATACACATAAATCCTGAAGTCCCGGAAGTAAGAAGTTGTTCATCATCTCATTCTTACGGGATACCGGCTGGATAAACTCCGGATGCTCATTGATATATTCGATTAACCGGTCTGCATATTTGCTCATTTTAAAGAAGTATGCTTCTTCTTTTGCCGGCTGCACTTCACGGCCACAGTCTGGACATTTTCCATCTACTAACTGGGACTCCGTCCAGAAAGACTCACACGGAGTACAATAAAGTCCCTCATAGGAACCCTTATAAATATCACCTTTATCATAAAGTTTCTTAAAAATCTTCTTAACCTGTGTCTCATGGTCTTCATCGGTAGTACGCACGAAATTATCATAAGAAGTATTCATCAAATCCCAGATTCTCTTTACTTCTCCGGCAACTTCGTCTACGAACTGCTTCGGTGTAATTCCTTTTTCCTCTGCCTTTAATTCAATCTTCTGTCCATGTTCATCGGTACCGGTCTGGAAATATACATCATAGCCTTCCAGTCTCTTGTATCTTGCGATTGCGTCTGCCAGTACAATCTCATAAGTGTTTCCAATGTGCGGTTTACCTGATGTGTAGGCAATCGCGGTGGTCATGTAAAACTTTCCTTTGCTGCTCATCTTCATTCTCCTTTTTATACTTTTGGTGCTCCTCAAGCGTTCCTGCGAGCCGCTTCGCTACTCGCGACCTGAGAAACTTCGTTTCACAAGCATTCCTGCGAGCCGCTTTTCGCTACTCGCGACCTGAGAAACTTCGTTTCACAGGTTTTCGCGGTGCTCCTCAAATGCTCGTGCAAGCACGGCATTTTCATCGCTACTCGCGAAAAAAAATCCCGCCTTCTAATGAAAGAAGACGGGTGTTATCCGTGTTACCACTTCTATTTTACACATACCTTACAATATGTGCCTCATGAAGTATCCTGCCATACTTCCCGCTATAACAGGCGGTCCTGTCGAAGCCTTGTCTCTTAGGATTCAGCCCCGCCACTCCAAAGCCATCTTCCATCTATCACCCTTGATTCCATCTCAGCTAAACCCTGCGGTTCATTGGAACTCTCTGTACAATTCCGATAAATGTACTCTCTTCTTCCTTGCGTTTATCATCTAGGTGTAAAACTAACACAATTTATTTGAAAAGTCAACCTTTGCAACCGGACCATCCGATATCCTTAAGCTTCACAAATTGCCTTTATCATCTGGTAAATCTCATCTTTATTTTTCTGCAATACTAATTCAAGTTCAGAATACAGAAGATTTTCTGCCAGATTAAAATAACGTCCATCTACTGTAGTTGTTTTCTTTCCCTGCTCCTGGCGCGTCTTTTTCCTCTGATAGATTAGCTTTATAATACAATTTGTTGGAATCTGCTACAAAATCCGGATTTACAATGTCCTTTATTTTGCATACTCCATTTGTTGATTTTACAATATATGCTCCAATTGGATACATTTTCTCACCTCTGACACCGCATATTTTCGCTTTTTATGATAAACTTTTCAGTCTGCGATTTCAAAGGCACTTTTTCACAATTTTAGAATTGCTATGGTTGTATATTTATTCCACATGGAAATACTGTACGCTTCCTGCCAGCTGGTCAGCAATCTCACGAAGCTGCTCTGCGCTCATGTATACCTGCTTAAAGGTATCTACAACCTCTTCCGTATCTTCGTAAGTCTTTTTCGTTCCGGATACACTGTCCTGCGCTATATTAGAAAGAGTCTCAACTGCCTGCAGAACCTCATTTCTCACATTCGCAAGATGCTCTGTGGTCTCTTTAATCTGCTGGATACTCTGCATGGAATTGGCTATCTGTGCCACAACCTCTTCCACCACCTTCTGGGTATCCTGCATGCTCTCACTCTGGCTCATAATGATTTCCTGCATCTTCTGCATAATCTCTACAGCCTTCTGGGAATCCTCACTTAACATCATGGCAGTCTCTTCAATCTCACTGCTGGACTGGTTAGACTGCTCAGATAATTTCTTAATCTGTTCTGCAACTACGGCAAATCCTTTTCCGTTCTCTCCTGCTCTGGCTGCCTCTATGGATGCATTCAGACTAAGTAAATCTGTCTCTTCTGCAATCGATGCGATAAATGCGGTTGCTTTGTAAATCTGCTGGACAGAATCGTTGGTACGGTTGGTCTGTTCCTGTACTTCGCCAATAATCCGCTCTACTTCGCCATTGATGCGCTGGAGATTTGCCAGTGTCTCCGCTGCTTTTTCACTGGATTCATGCATAAATGCCGCATTGCTGTTTAATGCCTCCACCTCAGCAGAAGTCTCTGTTATATTATCTCCCATCAGCCGCATATGTTCTGAGGTACTCTTTGAATTCTCTGCCTGCTCCGTAGAATTTTCTACAATACGGTTTACGGCTGTGCGCACCTTATTCATGGTTCCATTGGTATTATCGGCCGCTGTTCCAAGCAGAGAAGATGCCTCTAACAACTTCTGCACATTCTGATTGATTTCAAGTGTTGTCCGCTGCATCGCATCACGCAGGGTAATCGTAACTCTGGAAAGGTCTCCGATTTCATCCTTACTCTTAAGCAGCTTATTATTCACCTGTACATTCAAATCGCCTGCTGCAATCTTCTCCACCGTTTTAATACTGGTTCTGATATTCCTGCTGATAGTGCTTGCCAGCTTCGTGCTGACAATCAGGCAGACCAGCATAATTGCCACCACCGCTGCCACAATCGATCCTAAAAGCCGCATTACAACAGCATCTTTATCCTGCTTATTGGTTCCTACGAATACCATTCCCACAATATCTGTATCGGAGCCATTCTGATATACCGGCATAAAATAACCATAATTTAAAGTTCCTTCTATAGATACTGCTTCACTAAAATATTCTTCTCCACCATTTAATACTTTTTCTACAATGACATCTCCTGCTTTGGATTTTAAGATACGATTTCCATTCTCATCCGTTGCTGAAGTCATGATTCGTTTATCTCCATAGAAAAAAGTTACATCCATTCCGGTATTATCTTTAATCCGGTCTACCAGATTCTCTGATTTGGAAATATTGTAACTTCCCTTCCAGATGTCCCCATTGCTGGTCTCAAGATAATCTCCGGTATTCTGGTCATATGCTGCCAACGTTGCGGCAGCGGTTCCCTTTAATGCATCCTTTGTCTCATCCATCATGGAATTCTTTACCATGGTTACGGTAAATAGTATGGTGATAATTCCTAATATCAATACCGGTCCAATTGTAATTGCCAGAATTTTTTTCTTTAGATTCATTTGCATCCCCCTACTCTACCACTTCAACCGTCTTAAAATACCAGTCTATTCCTCCGGTAATTGTCGCATCATCTAATGTTTTTCCTTCTTTTCCTACGGTTTCTCCGGTATTGGTCTCAATTACACCATCAAACACGCCATTTTCCCCGGAAAGGATTGCTGCCTTTGCCTCTTCAACTTTCTCCGTAGTTCCATCTGCGCAGAAATCAGCAAGCGACGTAAGTCCTACCAGGTTCTCATTCATTCCTCCATAATAATTGCTGCCATCCCAGGTTCCGTCGATAACACTCTGCACTGCTGATGTATAATAGGCACTCCAGTTCCAGATAACACTGCAAAGACAAGCCTCCGGTGCATTTTTACTCATATCAGAATTATAACCGATACTATAAACACCTTTTTCCTGTGCCAATGTCTGCGGATATTCTGTATCACAATGCTGTGCAATTACATCACAGCCCATGTTAAGAAGCGTCTCTGCTGCCGCCTTCTCTCCGTCCGGATCAAACCAGCTGTTTGTAACTTTTACATAGACCTTTGCATTCTGATTGACAGAATAAATTCCCATTGCAAATGCATCAATTCCGCCGGTTACCTCTGAATTAGTTGAATCCATCGCTGCCACATAACCGATTTTATCGGACTTTGTATTCATGCCCGCCACGATTCCGCTCAAGTAACGTGCCTGATAAATTCTTCCAAAATAATTATTGAAATTCTTTCCATTGCTCATATATCCGGTTCCATGGGAAAAATAAATATCCGGATATTCTTCTGCCATCTCTGCGGTGGTCTCCATATAACCCCAGCTTGTGGTGAAAATAATATTACAGCCTTCGTCAATGCATTCCTGTATTGCTGCTCTGGTTGCATCTGCATCAGTATCCGAAATATTAATTTTACGCACAATCTGGTCATCGGAAAGATTTAAGTTCTGCTGCATTCCCTGAATACCAAGATCATGGGTATATGTATAACCACTTCCCTCTGCCGGATCGGATAGATGAATGACACCTACCTTAATCTCATCCTTCGGTATCCCCCCGGTATCACCCGATGTGTTATCCGCCACTGCTTCCGTGCCTTCTTCTACGCTGTCACTGCCTTCATTGGTAGCATAATCGTCTAACTGCGTGCTTTTCCCGCACCCGGAAAAAACCAAGCTGGCTACCAGTAATAAAGCACCGGTCAGCTTTATCATTCGTTTCTCCATAAATTACTGCACCTCCCTATACCTTTCTCTTCCCTATTGGTATACCATTTATTATATCTTATGTTTTTTCATAAAACAACCTACCCATTGGTATGATTTTCTCAAAACAAATGGGTAGGTTGTCCACTAATCTTCAAAGATATTCAGTTTTGCTCCACATTTTCCACAGAACTCTGTGTCCTCCGGCACAGTAGCGCCACACTGCGGGCACTGACGCGCTCCTTTAATCTTTAATACTTCCTCTTTCATATGGTCAATTGCTGCAAATGCCTCTGCAATTGCCTGCATCTGCTGTCCATATGCACCATCTGCTTCTTCCTTGTGGTCTTCATAATAAAGCTTTCCAATCTGTGCATACTGCTTTTCAATAAAATCCTCTTTTGCCTTGATGTCAAAGTTTAACTTTGCAGTTCCGGATAAATCCTTTGCCTTCTGTGTGACATCCTTTCCTGCAGTTACCAGTTTCTCTCCCATGCGGTCAAAAAAATCCATTGTGTATCCTCCTTTTCTTACTATATTCCCCTGTGCGTCCGCACTTTACCTGATTATATACCTCTTGATATTGCTTTTCAATTGGGCGAATTTTAAAAAAGAATAAAGTTTTCTCGATGGTTTGTGGAATAAAAGAATGCTGGATTTCCACACTGTTTATCGAGTCCAAATGCGAAATAAGGGCTACAAGGGGCACTAAGAATTTCGAATAAAATTAGTCTGTTCCGGCAACCGGCGCAAATTCACATCCATGTTCATCTGCGCCTCGGCGGCACGTCCCTGTGCCACCGTTGCCAGATGCTATCCGAAATTCCAAGTGCCCCTAGCAGCCCTTATCATGCATCCGCACTTCGATAAACCGTGCAGATATCTATTTTTCCTAATACTCGTACCTCTTCCCCGGAAAACTTCATTCTTTTTTAAAGATTTTTCCAGATAAAATGTGCTATACTCTAGGTACGAATGCGAACCACAAGGAGATATCTATGAAGCAAAGATTTATTGCCCTGATTTGTATTGCCACCCTGGTCTTTTGCGGATGTGGTGGGAAGAAACAGTCTTCTGTACAGACGGATTCCGGCAGTGAACAGCCGGACGCTACAGAAGAGTCAACAGAACAGTCCCGGAATGACCCGGTAACAATAACATTTAATTCCAAAACAGAGACTTATCATGCCGATGATTTATCTACTGTTTTATTATATACCTCCTATCAGAAACCAACGGTGACCATAGACGGTCATCTGAAGATTTCCAAAACCATTACACAATCTTTAAACGAAGAACTGGATGCTTTCCAGGATGCCCGATTAGAAAGTCTGCTTTCCGCAAGAATTTCTTTTGCTGAGTCACCGGATTCCTTTTCCGCCTATCACTTAGATGAGGATTTTTCCTGTACCAGACAGGACAGCCGGATTATCTCTTTTGAGAGTACCAGAAAAGAATTTACCAGTGAGGAGACCCACAGTGCTGCTTATGGTGGGTTTAATTATGATCTGGAGAATGGCAAAACACTTTCTCTTTCTGATATTGCTACAGATTCCAATGCCCTGATAAACAGTGCACTTTCTTTTATTAACCAGCAGCTTTTGTTACCGAACTACGGCAAAGTAAGCCAGCTTGCCAAACATGACGGCTCCGATGTATCTTCGAACCTTTTGGAACATGTACTAAGGGATGGCAACTGGTATTTTACCAGAGGCGGTATTACCTTTATCGCCAATCATGGTGCTATTACACCGTCTTATTCCGATACACTTTTATTTTCCGTTCCTTATCAGCAGCTGAATGCCCTGAAGGCTGAATATCATTACACCGGTAATTTTCAGTTGAACGCTTTAATGGGGTCTGCTGTTTCTGCAGATATGGATGGAAACGGAGAAATGGATGCCGTCTACTATGACACCACTTACAACGAAGAAACGGGAATGCTTTCTTCTACCCTGACGGTAGATGGAACCGATTATTCTGAAATGCTTTATAATGGCGACTTTACACTGTCCCGCAGTGCTGCCTCCGATATAACAAATGAATATTATCTCATTGACCTTGATACAACAGATGAATATATCGAGCTTGCCATCCCGGATGATGGATTAAGAACAACCTATTTCTTCCGCTATGCCGGCTTTCATCTGGAATACTTAGGTTCCATTCCGGACCTGATAGACAGCTCCACCTTCCAGCTTAACAATGTACTTTCCCAGTTAGAAGAATCGGAAAATTAGTCAGCATCCTGCAGAATCTGCCACCGGCAGCTTCTTACAGATATTTTTGCTGCGCACATAATACAATAAGAAGCCCACAAAAACGGGCTTCTTATTTCTTATCAAATATATTATCTCATACAGATATAGACCATATATCCCGCATAGGAAAGCAGCATAATTGCTCCTTCAATGCGGTTTATTTTCTGCCTGCTCCAAGCAAACAGCAGTACCATTATGCTCATGGCAATTAAGATTACAATATCAATCACATTTTCCATGATAAATGCGACCGGACTTATGGCTGCGGCAATACCAAGAACAAAAAGGATATTGAAAATATTAGAACCAATGACATTTCCAAGAGCCATATCTACTTCATTTTTACGGGCTGCCACAATAGAGGTTACCAGCTCCGGTAATGACGTTCCCATTGCTACTATCGTAAGCCCGATTAAATTCTGGCTCAAACCAAATGCTGCTGCAATAGCAGACGCACTGTCTACTACCATGTCGCCACCAAATGCAATGGCTGCTGCTCCACCCACAATGTATACAAGACAGAGCCATACCGGGATTGGCTTTGCGCGTTCAATCTCATCTGCTTCCTCGGAAGCATCTGTTGTAATTCCTGCTGTTCTTGCCTTTAATGCAGAACGCACCATCCAGAACATGAAGAGAGCAAAGAAAATCAATAAAATCACACCATCTATTCTGCCAACACTCATTCCAATGTAACCCAGCACTAAAAGCAGGGCTGCCATAAGCACAGAAAACGGAAATTCCTGCTTTAAGGTCTTTTTTCCTACTGCAAGCGGTGTAATTACGGCACAGAAGCCACAAACCACCATCAGGTTAAAGATATTTGAGCCAACTACATTACTGACTGCCAGGGCATTGTTTCCGGAAATAGATGCTGCCACACTGACGGCACATTCCGGCAGGGATGTTCCCATTGCCACTATCGTAAGTCCGATAATCAACGATGGCACCTTTAATTTCTTTGCAATTCCCGAACTTCCTTCTACAAAGAAATCTGCTCCTTTAATTAACAGTACAAAACCAACTACCAGTAATACATATGTCCAGATTGTTGTCATATTATATTCCTCCTTCTTTTAAAATGCCAAAATTCCAAGATGCTCCAGCAAAATCTTAAGTCCGATTAAGATAAGAATTATACCGCCAGCCAATTCCGCCTTCTTCTTATATCTGTTTCCAAAGAAGTTTCCTACATACACACCAATGACAGAAATCACAAAGGTCGTAATCCCGATGATGGAAACTGCCTCAACGATTGGCACCTGCAGAAATGCAAATGTGATTCCAACGGCAAGGGCATCAATGCTGGTTGCGATTGCCAGAATAAACATCTCTTTGAAATCCAGTGGCGGGTCCATTTTCCCGACTTCTACTGCTTCATCCTTTTCCCGGATTGCTTCCACTACCATTTTTCCACCGATAAATCCTAACAGGATAAATGCAATCCAGTGGTCAATGCTTGTAATATACTGTTCAAACCGGCTTCCCAGTAGCCAGCCGATAAATGGCATCAGTGCCTGGAATCCTCCGAAGAATAAGCCAATTACAAGAGATTGCTTTTTGTTTACCTTCCGCATGGAAAGTCCCTTACAAATAGACACTGCAAAAGCATCCATCGAAAGACCTGCTCCCATCAGTAAGAGTGTAAAGAACATTACCATAAACACAAATTCCTCCGATAGTATAATTTAAAATGAGACTGCATGTATGCAGTTATCCTGTGCTGCATACATGAGTCTCATTCATTAAGATTTGCCAGGCCTTCATCAGACCGAGGTTGTTGACAAATCACGTATTCACGCGAACTACTCCCTCACGGATTGTTATTCAAATATACGCTAAATGATAATTTATGTCAATTCTTTCCATTCTTGTTCTTCCTAAAATACAATTTCTATGGTGGTTCCCTCATCCAGCTCACTGTCCAAGTGAAGGGCAGCATTATGCTGTGCCACAATATGCTTTACAATGGCAAGTCCAAGTCCTGTTCCGCCGGTGGATTTCGAACGGCTCTTATCTACCCGGTAAAACCGCTCAAATACACGTTCCTGGCATTCCTTTGGAATTCCGATTCCGGTATCCGCTACACTTAAGAACGGACGCTCATCCTTTGTTCCTACCGTTACTGTGACACTTCCGCCTGGCTTATTATAGCGGATGGCATTGCTGCAAAGATTATAAAAGACTTCACCCATCAGTCCCTTGTTTGCCATGGCCATGGTGCTTTCTCCCTGCAACGTCAGCCTGATTCCCTGCTTCTCTGCTGTCACCTGCATCATCTGCACACAGTTCTCTGCCAGTTTATAAAGGTCGATTCTTTCCATTTCCATCTGGTGGTCTGCTTCATCCAGTTCTGAAAGCTTTATAATATCATTAATCAGGCTTAACAGCCGGTTGGCATTGGAATGTATCTCATTAGAGAAACGGATGGTATCCTCTTTACCGGTCATTCCGTTTCCGATTAACTCCGCATAACCGGAAATTGCCGTCAGTGGTGTCTTTAATTCATGGGATACGTTCGCGGTAAATTCCTGGCGAAGCTGCGCATTATTGATAATATTGACGTGCTGCTCCTTAATGGTATTCACAAAAGGCCGGATTTCTTCATATACATTATTTTCATCCACCAGCATAATATTCGTTGCCAGCTTCTCGATAGGCTCTACCAGCTTCTTCGTCAGATAATGGGAAATTCCCATACAGACAAAGAGGATACAAAGTGCAATTACCAGTACAATCACTAAAGTATTTACCATAATACGGTTTACACTGACGGAATCCCTTCCGATTCGAAGCACATTTCCATTCTGTAAACGCTCCGCATAGTAAAAGGTATGGGTTCCGGAAGTGGCCGAGTAACGGATGGCTTCGCCTTCGCCTTTTTCCCTTGCTTCAATAATTTCCGGGCGTTCATTATGATTGTCCATCTCATCCTTATTTAACAGACTTTCATATAATACTTCCCCATCTGCTCCAATCAATGTGATTCGAAGGTCATCATCGATGGGATTATACGGGTCTTTTTCTATTCCTGCTGCAAGGTCATCTATATTCAAAAGCTCTATCACATGGGCGTAGGCTTTCAAATCTCCAAATACCTGCTCTTTTAAAATATTATAATACACCAACATAGCAGACAGCGCTGTGACCACAATGGCAAGCGCTGCTATCATAATAAATCGTATATTTATTTTTTTCTTCATGAATGCTCCTACGGCTCCATCACATAGCCCACATTACGGACGGTTTTAATCTGTTGCCCGCCATCGCCAAGCTTATGCCGGAGCGTCTTTATGTGCATATCTACAGTACGGCTTTCTCCTTCGTATTCAAATCCCCAGACCTGATTCATCAGCTTGTCACGGGATAATACAATGCCCTGGTTTATCATAAGGTATTTTAATAGTTCAAATTCTTTAAAAGTAAGCTCACAGGTTTCTCCCTGAACGGTTACGCTGTGACGCTTATTATCAATCTCTATGCTTCCACAGGCTAATGTATCACCATCATCTTCCTTTTCGGTGCGGCGGAGTAATGCTTTCACTCTGGAAATCAGCTCCATAACGCCAAAAGGCTTACTGATATAATCATCTGCACCCATATCCAGTCCACGGACTTTATCAATCTCTGTGGTCTTTGCCGTTACCATAATCACAGGAGTCTTTTCTGTTGCCGGATTTTTCCGGACACGGCCTAAAATTTCCAGTCCATCCTCTCCCGGCAGCATAATATCTAACAGCATCAGGGATGGTGCCTGCTCTGACACTCTCTGGAAGAAATCTTTTCCGTTATCAAATTCCTCTACTTCAAAACCACTGTTTTTTAGTGCATAACGTTCGATTTCCCGTATGTTTATATCATCTTCTACGATATAAATAAGTGCCATTGCATTTTCCTCCCGGCTTTTTTATTTTTCCGGCAAAGCGTATTTTTCTGTATATTCTTTTATCTGCTCTGCAAATTTTCTGTTGTCTTCTTCATCCATATGTGCCGTCAGGTCATGCTCTTCTACCTCTTTATCCTGTTCCTGGATCAGGCAGACTGCAATATTGGAACAATGGTCGGATACACGCTCATAGTTGGTAACGATATCTGCCAGCACCAGTCCTAACTCGATAGAACATTTTCCTTTCCGGAGACGTTTGATATGTCGTTTCTTAATTGCTTTATTTAATTCATCAATAACCTGCTCTAACGGTTCTACGGTCTTAGCCAGTTCTTCATCATCGGCAGTGTATGCAGTCATGGTACGGCAGAGAATGTCTTCTACTGCTTTTCCAAATACATGCATTTCTTCCTCTGCTTTCTTAGAGAAAACCAGCTCCTTCTTTGTCATCTCAATAATGGAATCTACGATATTCGCTGCATGGTCCGAAATACGCTCAAAATCTGTAATACAATGTAACAGCGTAGATACATTCTGGCTGTCTGCATAAGTCAGATTCTGACTGCTTAATTTCGTCAGATAAGCCCTCAGCTTGTCCTCGTATTTATCTACAAGATTTTCCTTTGCAATAATGTCGTCCGCTACTTCCTGTGTATAATTCTCCAAAAGTCCGATTGCTTCTAAGAAGGAATCCTTGGAAAGGTTTGCCATCTCAATGGACATGCTGTGGCACTGCTCAATGGCAAAAGATGGTGTTGCAAGGAAACGGTCGTCTAATAACGGGAACTCCTGTACCTCTTTCTTGCTCTTTTCCTCTTCGGTAATCGGAAGTGTCAGATATGCCAACTTCTCCAGTCCCTTTGTAAACGGGAATAAAACTACAGTTGCAAATATATTAAAGATACTGTGAATCAGTGCAATTCCTGCTACACCAACTGTATCATTTGCAAACGGGAAATGAATAACTGCATTCAAAATACTATATAATGTCAGGAACAATACGGTACCAATAATATTAAAATACAGATGCACAAAAGCAGTACGCTTTGCATTCCGGTTTGCTCCAACAGAAGAAATCATAGCTGTAACACAGGTTCCGATATTCTGTCCTAAAATAATCGGAATAACTGAACCATAAGTAAATGCTCCTGTTACAGACAGTGCCTGCAGTATACCTACAGATGCGGACGAGCTCTGAATCACCGCTGTCAGAAGTGCTCCTACCAGAATTCCTAAAATTGGATTATGGAACATAGTCAGTATATTGGTAAATTCAGGAACATCAGCCAACGGTTTTACTGCTCCGCTCATACTTTCCATTCCGGTCATCAATACTGCAAAGCCTAATAAAATCTCCCCTACATCAGCTTTCTTGCTTTTCTTTCCGGTCATCATTAAAACAATACCTATCATCGCAAGAACCGGTGTAAAAGAAGATGGTTTTAAGAGATTAATCCATACATTTCCACTATCTATTCCGGTCAGACTTAAGAGCCAGGATGTTACCGTTGTACCGATATTGGCACCCATGATAATACCAATTGCCTGGGAAAGTTTCATAATTCCGGAGTTTACAAAACCAACTACCATTACGGTAGTTGCTGAAGATGACTGAATAACAGCAGTTACTCCGGCTCCTAACAGCACTCCTTTGAGCGGATTGGAAGTTAATTTCTCCAGTATCCGCTCTAACTTGCCTCCTGATACTTTCTCCAGCCCAGCTCCCATAACATCCATTCCATACAGGAACAGAGCCAATCCTCCAATCAGTGTCAGTATTCCAAAAATGTCCATTTTGTCCTCCTTATGCATCGTATATGCATAGACTTTTCAATTTTTTACATATTTTTCGTCTTACATATACACCATATACACTTTAGAGACTTTTTGCAAGGATATTTTATCAGTTTGTAAGAATTATGTATAAGCAGTGTAAAAAATGTACTTATTTTTTCTCTTTTGTCTAAGAATTTTTAGTCAATATGGCTTCCCGTAATAGAATAGATGACCCACTCCGCAATATTGGTAGCATGGTCGCCGATACGTTCAAAATATTTGGCTACCATAAGGATATCTGCTGCCTGCTCGCCATTTTTTGCACTCTTATTAATCATCTGGATTAAATCCTGTTTTACTTTCATAAAAAGGTCATCCACAACATCATCCTGTGCGATTACTTTCTTTGCCAGCTCCATATCGCGTTTTACAAAGGCATCAATGCTCTTGATAACCATGTCTGTGGTTTCCTTTGCCATACCCTGAATCTCTTCCGGGCTGATGATATACGGTTCATCAGACATCAGCAGTGTCATCTCGGAAATATCACCGGCATGGTCACCGATTCGCTCCATATCGGTAATCATTTTTAATGCTGCAGAAATCAGGCGCAAATCTCTTGCCACCGGCTGTTGCTGCAATAAAAGCTTCATGCATAAGGATTCAATATCACGCTCCTGATGGTCGATTTCCACATCATATGCCATTGCTTCCTTGGCTTTTTCCGTATCCTGGTTTACCAGGGCAGAAACTGCCATTTCAATGGCATGCTCTATCATGCTTCCCATCTGGATTAATTCATTGTTTAACTGTTCTAGCTGTCTGTCAAAACGATTACGCATTTAACCGAACCTCCCTGTAATATAATCTTCTGTCCGTTTGTCTGTTGGAACGGAGAATAATTTTTCGGTATCTCCACTCTCAATAATCTCTCCCAATAAGAAAAATACTGTTTTATCCGATACTCGGGTTGCCTGCTGCATATTGTGGGTTACCATAATAATGGTATAATCTTTTTTTAATTCGATTACCAGATCCTCAATTTTGGAAGTGGAAATCGGATCCAGTGCAGAAGTCGGCTCATCCATCAGGATTACTTCCGGCTGTACTGCCAGTGCTCTTGCAATACAAAGTCTCTGCTGCTGTCCACCGGACATTCCCAATGCACTCTTATTCAGACGATCCTTTACTTCATCCCAGATAGCTGCCTGACGCAGGGATGTCTCCACGATTTCATTTAATTTGGCTTTGTTGTGGATACCGTGGGTTCTCGGACCGTATGCAATGTTGTCATAGATACTCATCGGAAATGGATTTGGCTTCTGGAATACCATTCCCACACGTTTTCTAAGCTGGCTGACATCCATGCCGCTGTATATATTTTCACCGTCTAATCTTACGTCTCCGGTAATCTTACAGCCCTCTACCAAATCATTCATTCTGTTTAATGTTTTTAAAAATGTTGACTTTCCACAACCGGATGGTCCGATAAATGCAGTTATCTCTTTTGCATTGATATCAAGATTCACATCTTTTAATGCGTGGAAGTCTCCGTAATATAAGTCAAGTCCTTTGACAGAAAATTTTGCCTGCTCACTCATTTTACTTCTCCATCTCCTTTCGTGAATTTCCCGGCTATCAACGTTGATACACCATTTATCAGTAATACAATGACCAGAAGGACTACGCCGGTTGCATAAGCTTCATTGGTATGTAAGCCCTCTCTGGAAAGGGAATACATATGAACGGCCAAGGTTCGTCCGGATGCCATCAGGTTTGGTGCAAGGTCTGCGACCGTTCCTGCAGTATAAATCAGTGCTGCGGTCTCTCCTACAATTCGTCCTACTGCCAGAATGATTCCGGACAAGATTCCAGGCATCGCAGATGGGAGTACGATACGGAATACGGTACGAAGTCTTCCGGCTCCCAATCCAAAGCTTCCTTCCCGGTAGGTATCCGGTACACAGAGTAATGCTTCTTCTGTGGTTCGCATGATAACCGGCAATACCATAATGGCAAGGGTTGCCGCACCGGCTAACATGGAATAACCCCAGTGCAGGTATGTTACGAAAAATAACATACCAAACAGACCATATATAATAGAGGGGATGCCGGTTAAAGTCTCTGCCGTAATTCTGACTACTTTAACCAGTTTACTTCCCTTCGGTGCATATTCCACCAGATAAACTGCGGCCCCGATTCCAAGTGGTACTGCAAAAAGCAGGGAAAACAGCGTCATTTCCAGTGTATTTATCATTGCCGGAAGCATAGATACGTTATCCGAATTATATTCCAGTGCGAAAAGACCTGGTTTTAAATATGGCACACCGTGAATCAATATGTACGCCACCAGATAAAGTAATACTGCTACTGTTATAATTGCCGCTGCTACTACCAGCAGTAATAAAAGAAAAGAACCCGGATGCTTTTTATAAGAATTCATTTTATCTTTGAATTTTGTCATTATTCTTTATCCGCCTTTCCTTTTACAATTGAAAATACCAGATTGATAATAAGGATAAATACAAACAGTACAACGCCGGTTGCAATCAATGCCTCACGGTGTAAGTCTGTAGCATAACCCATTTCAATTACGATATTTGTTGTCAGGGTACGTACACCCTTAAATATACTGTTCGGAATACGCGCCTGGTTACCTACTACCATCATAACCGCCATGGTCTCACCAATGGCACGGCCGATTCCCAAGATGACTGCTGCCATAATTCCTGATTTGGCTGCCGGAACCACGGTTTTAAAAACACTCCGCTCATGGGTTGCGCCAAGTGCCAGTGCACCTTCATAATAATGCTCCGGCACTGCACGGATTGCAGCTTCCGATACACTGATAATCGTTGGAAGTATCATGATTCCAAGAAGAATCGATGCGGTAAATATACTGTTTCCGTTTCCTTTAAAATGTTCTCTTACAAATGGTACTATGACTACCAGGCCAAAGAATCCATATACGATGGACGGGATTCCTGCTAACAGATCTATCATCGGCTTTAAGAAGCTGTGAAGCTTCTTCGGGCAAAATCTCGCCATAAAGATTGCCATTAAGATTCCAATTGGTACTCCCACCACAATTGCTCCGGCGGTTACATAGATACTGCCTAAAATCATCGGGAAGATCCCGTAGAGGTTATTTCCCGGTTTCCATTTTGTACCTAGCAGAAAATCCGGCAATCCAATTTCTTTGATTGCCGGTATTCCATTTGCAAAAAGGAAAACACAGATTAAGGCAACAGCCAGTATGGAGAAACTGGCTGTAAGTAAGAATACTATTTTCATTGCTTTTTCTTTGAAATTATTCATACTGTTCTTACCTTATCCTACTTGCAGATTTATTTTGCAACTTCATCCCAGGTTGTTACTGCACCTGTGAAGATATCCTTTACATTATCTGAACTCATCTCATCCATTGGGTTGCTGTTGTTTACTACTACTGCGATACCATCCATTGCGATTACCTGTGCGGTAAGTCCACCTTCTGTTTCGCTTTCTTTTAATTCTCTGGAAGCCATTCCGATATCACAGGTTCCTTCCATTGCTGCTGTCATACCTGTTGTAGAATCAGATTCCTGAAGTTCGATTTCTGCATCTTTGTTGATTGCTTTGTATGCTTCAATTAATTTCTCCATTACAGGTGTTACAGAAGAAGAACCAGCTACTACGATTTTTCCGGTAGAACCATCCGATGTAAATGCTCCGTTGCTTCCCTGTGAAATATAACCATTGTCTTCGATTACTTTCTGTCCTTCATCACTCATGATGTAGTTGATGAAATCTGCTGCAAGTCCTGTTGCATCACCTTTCGTTGCGATATTAAATGGTCTTGCGATTTTGTATGTACCGGCTTTGATATTTTCTGCTGTTGCTTCTGCTCCGTCAATCTTTAATGCCTTTACGGTATCATTTAAAGAACCAAGTGATACATAACCGATTGCATATTCATCACCTGCTACAGATGTAAGCATTACTTCTGTACTGTTTGTGATGTTTGCTTCCTCTGTTGTGTTGTCAATTTTATTTCCATCTGCATCTTTCTCTTCGATACCAAACAGCTCGATGAATGCTCCTCTTGTACCGGAACCATCTTCTCTGGACTGTACATTGATCATTTCACTGGTATCAAAATCTGATGTATCTGCTGCATCACTGCTGCTGTCTGCCTCTGTTGTTGTGCCTGTCTTCTGGCTGTCATCTGATGCGGTTTCTTTGCTTCCACATCCTGTTAATGCGCTGATTGCTAATGCTCCTACAAGCATTACGGATAATAATTTCTTCTTCATTTTCTTTCCTCCAAAATGATTTGTTCTTTTTTTTCTCGTCTTCGTGACAATTGTTATCATAACGGGGGAACGTAAAATACAAAGCTATGGTTTTGTAAATTGTATGTAAAAAAGCAGGTATATCAAAACTATGATATGCCTGCTTTCAATATTTTAATGTAGTTCTTCTTTATTTATCATACATTTCTAAAATTTCCAGTGCATTTTCTTCTTTTACGCCTAATTCTTCCTTTAATAATTCCACTATCTCATCTTTGGATTTTTCAAATCGGCGACCAAGACGTATGATTTCCTCTGCTTTTCCTTCTGCTTCGCCCTGTTTCCGAATCCGCTCTTCTCTCTCAAAACTCTTCATATATGCAAGACCTACCTCTCCATCCCGCTTAACTGCCGTTACCATCCGATGTAACTTTTTCAAGTTTTCATGTTTCCTCCTTTTCCCATAATGCAAGGAAAAGCAGGACTGCATATCTCATTTTCGATTCTGAAATTCCGCCTATCCAATGCACTATGCGTTCATTAATTGTAATTAGAATTTAAAAGCATAGAATTCATTGAATTGATACCAGAAATTTAGATTGGCTTTTGCCATTCGAAAATTAGAATATATGCTTTGTGTTGATTGTAACAAATGCCCTTAAAGAAAACAAGTAAAACATTTATAAAATTATTAATAAGAAGAAGGCAGGCAACTGCTTTTGCAATTACCTGCCTTCTTCTTATTAATAATGATTTCTGATTTTAATTACTCTGTTGCTACATCTAACAATGCTTCATCAAGTTCTGTCATGCTTCCATCAGAAATGCTGTATACGTTGTCTTCTCCAATCACTTCTACAACAACTTCCTGTGGATCATTATATGTGATGCTGTCTACTCTTGCACTCATAAGATCATACATCATCTGATACATCTGTTCATACATTTCATCCTCTGTTGGATAAGCATCTGCATCAAAGGAATTTGCCCACTCTGTGAACTCTGTCATAAGTTCTTCCTGGATTCCGTTGAAAAGACCTGTCATCTGCTCAATTTCAACAGTTACATAATATCCGTCTTTGTCGTCCATCTTCTCAGCATCTTTTACGGTGTATTTTGCTTTTGCATATACATCTTTAAAAAGCTGACGATAGCTGTTGCTTAACTCATCGGATAAGTTGAACTGATCCATCTCTGTCATCATAGCATCGATGTTAGATTCGTAATCAGATTCTGCCTGCTCTTTGCTTCGGCCGGTCATTTTCATGTACTGCTCTGTCTCTCCTTTTGTTAAAAGATCAAGGCATGACTCTACATAAGCTGCTGCATCAAATTTTCCACAGCCAGCCAGGTTTACTACCATCATTACGGCAACTAAACCAGTTACTAATGCTTTCTTCATTGTTTTCATGATAATTTCTCCCTTACATTCATTGTTCTTTAGCGCATTAACGCAGTTACATGGAATACTATACCATACCTTATTCTATTTCGCAACCGATTTTACTTCTCTGGTTTTAAATCTGTATGCAAGCATGCGATTTTCTCGCTACATGGAACAAAGAATGTGCCAAGGTACATCCTCGCGGAGCGTTTTTTACTTTACAGGAAAACAATTTCCTGTAAAGCAAAAAAAGACGATTCTTTCGAATCGTCCTTTTGTATACGTTGTGTACCTGCCGGTTTCAGAATTAATCCTGAACGTAAGGCATAATTGCGATATGACGTGCTCTCTTGATAGCAACTGTCAAAGCTCTCTGATGTTTTGCACAGTTTCCTGTGATTCTTCTTGGAAGAATTTTTCCTCTCTCAGAGATATATCTTTTTAACTTATTTACATCTTTATAATCGATGGTGTTGTCTTTTCCACAGAAAACACAAACTTTCTTTCTTCTGTGCATTCCGCCTCTTCTTCTCATTGGCGCACCATCTCTGTCTGTCTTATTGAAAGCCATGGCTATTACCTCCTATTGATTTAGTTAAATGGTAATTCCTCATCAATTCCGTCAGGGATATTCATAAATCCATCGCCTGCACTGCTTGGTGAAGGTCTGTCAGCCGGTGCAAAACCGCCTGCATTGTCGGATGCTGATTTACTCTCAGCAAATTCCTGCTCTTCTATTATGACATCAGTGGTATATACTTTCTGACCGTCTTTGTTGGTGTAACTTCCGGTCTGGATACGACCTGTTACAAGTACCTTAATTCCTTTATGGAAATATTTCTCAGCAAACTCTCCTGCTCTTCCAAATGCCACGCAGTTGATAAAATCAGCGGTCTGCCCATCATTCCCTTCACGTCTGCCTCTGCGGTCTACAGCCAGTGAATATCTTGCGATTGCCATCTGGTTATCTCCGCTGGAGTAACGAACCTCCGGGTCTCTTGTTAAACGTCCCATAAGTATAACTTTATTCATACCACTTTCTCCTTCTCTTCTATTTATGCCTCGTCTTTTCTAACGCATAAGAAACGAAGTACGTTGTCCATAATACGAACATTCTGCTCTACTTCTGCCGGAACAGATGATTCTGCCTCGAACTGGATGAAATAGTAGAAGCCGTCGCTCATTTTCTGAATGTCGTAAGCTAATTTCTTCTTACCCCACTCTTCTACTTCTGTTACAGTTCCACCTGCACGAGTGATATACTCTTTTGCTCTCTCAACTGTAGCAGTTCTGACATCGTCTTCGATCTTGGCATTCACAACAAGTGCTAATTCATATTTGTTCATGCTAGATTTACCTCCTTTTGGTCTCTGGCCTCCTGTCTATGCGGGAAGCAAGGAATTTTTACATATCACGAGCCTATATGATAGCATAATCCGACCCGTTTCGCAAGTGTTTTTCTTATTATTCTTACGATTCTGTTTCATTTTTTTGCTCATTTTTTTTTCGAAGCCCTTTGGTATTCTTCTCCACCAGTTTTCTGGCAATCATAATCTGATGGTCACAACCCATGCATTTCAACCGGAAATCCGCTCCTACCCGAAGAATTTCCCACTCCTGGCTTCCACAGGGATGCTGTTTTTTTAATTTTACAATATCGCCTACTTCGTATTGATAATTATTCATGTCGTCCCTTTCTTCTATGATTATCTTCTATATTATTAGGTAATTTCTTCTGCCTCTTTCAGACCTCTGACAATACGGCTCCGATGCTGCCCTGTATCAGTAAGTCTGCCCGGTTGTCCAATGGCGTGGTTGACTTATTAATCAGCACCAGCTTATTGCCCCGGTAATAATCGATAAGTCCTGCTGCGGGATATACTGCCAGTGAAGTACCGCCGATAATGAGCATATCTGCATGGCTGATATAATACACCGCATCCTCTAAGGTCTGCTGGTCTAAGCCTTCCTCATATAAAACCACATCCGGCTTGATGCTGCCGCCGCATTCATCACAGGCTGGAATTCCACTACTCTTTAAAATATATTCGGCATCAAATAGCTTTCCGCAGCTCTGGCAGTAGTTCCGGTGGACACTGCCATGAAGCTCTAATACCTTTTTGCTGCCGGCCGCCTGGTGCAGTCCATCAATATTCTGCGTCACAACCGCCTTTAACTTACCGGCTGCCTCAAGCTCTGCCAATTTCTTATGCGCTGCATTAGGCTTTGCATCCAGGCACAGCATTTTATCCCGGTAGAATCGGTAAAATTCTTCTTTTTTACGCATATAAAAGCTGTGGCTTAAGATGGTTTCCGGCGGATAATCGTATTTCTGGTTATAAAGTCCGTCCACACTCCTGAAATCCGGAATGCCGCTCTCCGTAGATACACCTGCACCTCCAAAGAATACAATATTATCTGAGTCCATGACCCATTGCTTTAATGTCTCGATACCATCCATTCTGCTGCCTCCTGTTCCATTAAAAGTAGTCTTTCTCTTTTATTCCGCTTCGCTTTCTGTGCCTGCATTCTCCTCTGCCGGTGCCACGTCACCGTTTGGAACTGCCTCTGTCTGTACCGCATGTACCAAGAAACGGTAATCATAGCCTGCTTTGTTGCAGGTCATCAATGTAATTACTTTATCCTCTGGTGTTACCTCTACGCCGGTATCATACGCTGACTGCGCCTTTACACCATCTAAGAATTCCTGAAACTGCTCATCGGATGCAAACTGGGTATAGAAATCCACTTCATTATCCACTCTTGCCAGATAACAGGAAAAAATATCATAACGGTAGGTATAATCCGGTGTATAAATATAAAAATACGGATTTTCTTTATAAAATTCCTCATCCTTATAGTTATTTAATTTACCAAACATGGTCTTGTCCTTCATATTATGACCATAGATGAAGGTATTCTGGTCAGAAAAATCAGCATGATTGTTGGCATCCATGAAAATACTTGCCGCTGTTACAGCCTGTCCCTCAAAGGTATGCTTCAGATAATATTCATTATCCTCTCCCTGCATAATCGGATAGCTGATATCAATATTTTCAAACCGGATCCAGCCGATGCAGTCCGGGTTCAACTCCTTTAATCCTGAAAAATCTACGGTAAATTCTCCGTTTTCTTCCGTACTGCTTTCATCCTTTGGCTGCTCCCTGACATATTTCTGCAGTCCCTTATATTCATGGCTTCCTTTCCAGTAAGTAATTCCATACAGAATCAATCTTACTGCCGCATACAAAAATACTGCCAGTGCCAGCAGAAATAAAATCCGAAACAGGATATTCTGCTGCTTTTTCTTCTTTCGCTCATTTTTAATCTTTCCTGTCATTGTCACACCCCTTATTTTTCTCTATTTGCTGCAATAGACCTACAGAATCTGCCACTGGCAGCTTCTTACGGATGCGTTGGTAACTGCGAGCAACTCGCGTAAAAAAGAATGTGCCTTGGCACATTCTCGCGCCTGCGGCGGTCGCTTGCGACATCTACCTTATGCGCCGCAGTGCGCATCCCCGCGGAGCGGTTTTTACTTTACAGGAAAGCAATTTCCTGTAAAGTAAAAAACCACCGCCCATAAGACAGTGGTTAAAGAGTTGCGGGAACAGGATTTGAACCTGTGACCTTCGGGTTATGAGCCCGACGAGCTTCCAGACTGCTCCATCCCGCGCTATTTATTTGCAAAAACTATTATAGTCCTTCCTTCTGCAAATGTCAAATTTCTATGTCCCTGCCTTACATAATATACAGTTACAAGCACTTTTATTCCTGATTATTGAAGAATTGTATCTTCATCATCTGAAGTCCTGTACAGTCCTCGTCAACCCAGAAAAAGTGTAGCACACTATTTATGGAAAGTCTACACTCGTCCCGCCAAAAAGATACTTGCCGCAATTCCTGCCAGCGTAGCAAACAATGCCCCCGGAAGCGTAAAGCCGGTCTTTCGTACTTTTACCGACATAAAATAAATTGACATGGTATAAAAAATAGTCTCGGTGCAGCTTAACATGACAGAGGCTGCCATTCCCACGAAGGAATCACATCCGGCTTCCTTGTATAAATCCACCAGCAGTCCGGTTGCCGCCGAGGAGGAAAACATTTTGACAATGGCAATGGGGATAAGCTCGGAAGGAATTCCGATATGTTTCGTCCAACCCATGCAGGTAGTAGAAATGAAGTCCAACAGCCCGGAGGCTCTTAGGATCCCGACTGCTACCATAAGCCCCACCAGCGTTGGCAGGATTCCAACTACTGTCTGTATGCCTTCTTTTGCGCCCTTTAAAAAATCGTCATATACATTTTTCTTCATCAGAATGCCGAATCCTACGATGTAAAAGACCAGTATCGGAATCAGGGCATCTGACAGAAACATAAGAAAGCGCATCCTTATTCTCCTGCTAAGAGCTTCTTTTTCATTCTATGCAGACAGGAGAACTATCATGCCGCTTTTTACTGCTTCCGCAGGCGCAGCCCCACGCCCTTGCGGGTTTCGATGTAATCCCTGCCGCTTAATTCCCGCAGTTTCCGTCGTAAGTTGCTGGCATGGACTTTGATGGAATTTTCCACACAGTCCGGTGTATCTTCTGCAATTTCGTCTAACAGCGTGGTCTTTGTCACTGTCCGTCCGTTCCGCTGTATCAGGCATTTTAAAATAGCAGCTTCTGTTCTGGTAAGCTTCGTAGTCTGCCCGCCAATGGTCGCCAGCCGCTTCTCGATATCCAGCTTTATCTCTTCGTAATAGAAAAATCTTACTTTCTCTTTTTCTGCCGGAATTTTACTCAGACGTACTTCCACGCGGATGCGGAATTCCTGTATATCAAAGGGCTTTCTGATATAATCGTCTGCCCGTTCTATGCATTTTTTACACCGTTCAAAAACAGAGCCGGTTTTCTCCGGCCGAATCAATAGCAGTGGCTTTGCCTGCACCAGAGCGAGGAAGGTATTCTCCCATATTGCTGCTACATCCTCTTTTCCGGCAAATTCCTTCTGCTCAAGGTCTAATACCACCATATCCACAATAACCTGCTGAAATAACTCCCCGGCATCTGTGAGGGAATCCGCCCGCACTGTAAAATAGCCTTTTTCGTCCAGTACCTGCTCCATGGCATCCCCCAATGCTTTATCCTGTTCGATGATTCCTATGGTATACATTAATCCGTTCTCCTTCGACTTACAATCCGGCAGAAAATGACTGCCGTTGCTGTGCTGATAATGGTCGCTGCAAGTCCCGGTCCCACCACCGCAGCCGGATGCACCGAGCCATACTGACTGCGGTACGCCACAATGTTCATGGGAATCAGTTGCAGAGACGATATATTGATAATCAAAAAGGTACACATTTCCTTTGTGGCATTTCCGGAATACTTCTGTATATTTTTTCCGGCTGCCTTAAGTCTGGCAATATGTAACTCCTGTAATTGCTGCATTGCCTTTAAGCCTGCCGGCGTTGCCGCCCAGCCAAGGCCTAACATATTGGCTATCATGTTGACTGCTATGTAATGATTGGCAGGATGGTCATCTGGTATATCCGGAAAAAGAAATGTCAACACCGGCCGCATTTTCTTTACTGCCGCTTTTACAATGCCGCTACATTCCGCAATTTTCATCATTCCCATCCAGAACGCCATGACTCCTGTCATGGTAATGGCTAATGCCACTGCTTCTTTGGCAGAGTTTACTGCTGCCTCGGTCACTTCCGGCAGTGTTCCGTTGATTGCACCGTAGAGCACTCCCGCAAGAATCATAAATCCCCACAGATAATTCATTTCGAACCTCTTTTGCTTTCCCGTTACTCTACTATATGCAGTTTTCCCGGAAGGAACTACTTTCTCTGGTGATTATAGCACACCCTCTTCTGCCATATCACGTTCTTTTGTCATATCGATACGATTTTTTTCATATTCTTTGTTGAACACTCTTCATCCGAGGCCGTCTATGCTGCACAAATATATTTCTCCTTTTCTGATAACCATTTGCTTTGCTTTATCCTTATTTCTTCTAAGCGGGTGCAGCAAAGACCAGTCGGCTTCTGATTCCGGTTATATTGCGCCGGATTCCATTTCCTTTGAGGAATATACCAGTCTTTTATTTCAAAGCGAAGTAACCTCCGATACCCTGACCCTTCACTATACCTTAAGCCAGCCGGAAGTCTATGGCATTACCGATTATAAAATTGCTTTGCCGGACTATTCTGCCGATGCCAGAAAGCAATCTGCCTTAAATATCGAAAATATCTCCTGTGGGTTACAGTCCTATGACTATGAGGTACTGACCACCGAGCAGAAGCTGACTTATGATATTTTAAATGACTATGTCTCTTCTAACCGCAGTCAGTCGGACTATACCTATTACCCGGAAATCCTGCGTCCTTCCACCGGATTTCCTGCCCAGCTTCCGGTTCTGCTATCAGAATACCATTTCTATGACCGTAAAGATGTGGAGGATTATCTGACTCTGCTTTCACTGATCCCAGCCTGCTTTGATTCTGTCTTAGATTATGAAACGAATAAAATCAATGAGGGACTTTTTCTTTCGGATACCCAGGCGGATACGCTGATTGCAGACTTAAATACCTTCTGTGATAACAGTTCTGAGCATTATCTGATTACTACTTTTCGTAATAAAGTAGCGGAACTTCCTGATTTAACAGCAGAGGAACAGACTTCCTACTGTATCGAAAATGAAGGTGCTTTTAGGGAATATATTCTGCCAGCCTATGAAGCTTTGCGGAATTTTCTGGTGGAGCACAAGGGCAGTGGCAGCAACTCCGCCGGACTTTGCTATTTTCCGGATGGCTCAGACTATTATGCTGCTTTGGTTTATGATGCCACCGGCTCTTCCCATTCCATAGATGAACTTTTAGAAATGACGGAAAAGCAACGGAAATCCGACCTTCTTGCCATCAACGGGATTGCTGCCAGTCATCCCGGTATCTCTCTTACTACCGATGATTTTCCAATGAAGGATGCCACCCCGGAGGAGATGCTTACCTGTCTTTCTTCCGCTATTACAAAGGATTTCCTGCCGCCGGTCTCTACGGATTTTTCCGTCCGCTCCGTGGACCCTTGTATGCAGGATTCCATGGCTCCCGCCTTTTATCTGACGGCCCCTATCGATAACATTTCCCATAATGTCATCTATATCAATCCCCGCAGCCACTACGAAGGCTTCGAGCTTTTCACCACACTGGCGCACGAAGGATTCCCGGGACATCTCTATCAGACTACCACTACGTCTGCCTCCGGCTGTGCACCCATCCGGAGTATTCTCAACTATCCCGGCTATGTAGAGGGCTGGGCAACTTATGTGGAAATGCTCTCTTACTCTTATGCCGGTCTGCCGGAGGAAAAGGCTTCGCTCCTTATGCACAACCAGTCCGCTCTTTTGAGCCTCTATGCCACCGCAGATTTATCCATTCATGGAAAAGGCTGGACGCTCAGCGACCTTAAGGACTTCTTAAGTGATTATGGCATCGACAATAAAGAAGCCGCTTCCGAAATCTACGACTATATCGTAGCGGAGCCGGCTCATTATCTCAAATATTATATTGGCTGCCTGGAATTTCTTCAGCTGAAGGACTATGCCAAAGAAACCTTTGGGGATTCCTATTCCGATAAACAGTTTCACCAGGCAGTGTTGTCCATCGGTCCTGCACCTTTTGATATTGTAAAAAAATATTTAAAGGACTACTACCGGCAGACTATTTAACTTCTACTTTAACAGTGCCTGATATACATCACGTTTACTGATGCCACGATCCTTTGCCACCTGCTTCATGGCTTCCTTCCGTTCCATGCCGGAAGCCTCATAATGTGCCATATGTTCCTCGACGGAAAGGCTCTCCCAGGCTTCTCTGGCTTCCCGTTCCTTTGTCTCAAATGTCTTTCCGGAAATAACTAAAACGTACTCTCCTTTTGGTTCGTTGTCCTCATAGAATCTTATGACATCTTCGAATGTCGTTTTTGTCGTGTTCTCATATCGCTTGGTCAGCTCCTTGCAGACCGTTAATTCACGGTTTCCAAGAACTTCATAAAGCTCCTTTAAGGTCTTTAGAAGATGGTGTGGTGCCTCATATACAATCATGGTTCGGCTCTCCTGCGCCAGCTCCTCCAAGACTCTGGCACGTTCTTTTTTATCCCTCGGAAGAAATGCCTCGAAAGCAAATCGTCTGGTTGGAAGTCCCGATATGGTCAGTGCGGTAATGCAGGCTGCCGGTCCCGGAAGGGAAGTTACTTCGATGCCATTCTCATAACAGATTCGAACCAGTTCTTCTCCCGGATCTGAAATACCCGGTGTTCCGGCATCTGTTATCAGGGCAATATTTTTGCCTTCCTGTAATTTCTCTACCAGCTTGTATGCCTTTTCAATTTTGTTATATTCATGGTAGCTGGTCATCGGTGTCTTAATCTCAAAATGATTTAAGAGCTTAATGGAATTTCTCGTATCCTCTGCCGCTATTAAATCTACTTCCTTTAAGGTACGCAATACCCGGAACGTGATGTCCTCTAAATTTCCAATGGGTGTTGCACACAGATACAGTTTTCCTGCCATAATCTATCCTCTTTTATTTAAGTGGTATTATATATCTTCTTACTCCGCTTTCTTCGCATCTTCATAAATGCGCGGCAACATCTGATAGAGTATGATGCCTGCTGCCACAATACCAATGGAAATAAACTGGGAAGTAGAAAGGAATCCCACGCTTCCGCGGTAATCACTTCTTAAAAATTCCACACCAAATCTTCCGATTCCATAGAACATTAAGTATAAGGATGCCACTCTGCCTTTTTTCGGCTTGCGCTTTGCATAAGCAAGCAGCATCAGGCAAATCATGAAGTCTCCTGCAGATGAAATAAGCTGTGTTGGTATCAGCTTGACTCCATTTGGAGCATAGTCGGAATGAGTAAAGGTAATTCCAAACCAGCTGTCCGTTGCTTTTCCGTAACAACAGCCTGCAAAGAAGCATCCGATTCTTCCAAAGCCCTGTGCCAGTGCTACTGCCGGCATAACAAGGTCAAAGTATTCGATGAAAGATACCTTCTTTATCCTGCAGTAAAGCCAGGATACTAAGATTCCTCCGATAATTCCTCCATATACTACATAACCGTTTTTAAAGTTCCAGAGAATGGATGGGTCTTTGATAATCTCCGGAATCTCTACAATATAATAAAGCAATCTGGTTCCCACCAGTCCGCCGATGATGGCACACCAGAAGATTCCATAAAGAATATCTCCGCTTTTTTCCATTTTCATCTTTTTCCCACGGTAATAACACATCGCATATGCGGCTAAAAATCCAAGTCCAATCATCAGTCCATACGTATGAAGTGTCAACGGTCCAATTGTTATCTCATTAAACATATGTCTTTCCTTTCTTTCATTACAAATCATAAATCTCATATATTTCATCGGTGTATACATTCGGTTCCTTGTATACAATCAGCGGCTTCTCCACCGTCATACGGGAACGCCCGCCTCTGCAGCCTTCGATAAGTACCATGTTCGGCTCCCGGTCTGCATATGGATATACCAGCCGCATCCGCTTTGGCTCGATGCGATGCTCATGCATACAGCAGATGATTTCTGTCAGACGAAACGGGCGGTGTACCATAAAAAAATGTCCCCCCGGCTTTAGTATTCTCGCACTCTCCCTCACAATATCCGTAAGATTGCACAATATTTCATGGCGGGCAATTGCCTTTGCTTCCTCCGGATTCGTAAGACCGTGCTGTCCTATCATATAAGGCGGATTTGTGGTTATAATATCAAAAGAAGATGCCCCAAAGATCTTCGAGGCATCTTTTATATCTCCTGTTACGATATCGATTTTATCCGTCAATCCATTTAACGCAACACTTCGTCTTGCCATGTCGGCACTGTCCGGCTGAATCTCAAGCCCGGTAAAATGCTCTCCGGGAGTCTTCGCCTCTAATAGGATGGGAATCACTCCCGTTCCGGTTCCAAGGTCTAACACTCTCTGTTTCGGCTTTACCTTTACAAAAGCACTTAAGAGTACCGCATCCATTCCAAAGCAGAACTGCTTCGTATCCTGAATGATACGATAACCCTTGCGATTCAGCTCGTCCACACGCTCATCCGGTTTTAATTGAATCTCATTACTTGACGTCATTAATCTTAGACTTTCCTCCCTTATCCTCTAAGGCTTCCAGCTCTTTCATCTCTTCCGGAGAAAGTTTGATATTGTCTCTGCGTCTTCTTGGCTTGAACTTCAGCTCTTTTACCTTATATTCCCGAAGTTCTTTCTCATCATTTACTTCGATTAAGACCTTCACCAGCTGACGCAATACGTTAATGCTCTGTACTTCACCTTTACATCCATCAATTGTGGTAACGGTATCACCCACATTCGGAAGACGGCTGTTTAAATATTCGTATGTTTCAGCCTCATTTTTCAGGCAGCACATCAGTCTGCCACATACACCGGAAATCTTAGTCGGATTTAAGGACAGGTTCTGCTCCTTTGCCATCTTAATGGATACCGGAGCAAAATCAGCCAGATAGGATTTACAGCATAATTCTCTTCCGCAGATTCCAATTCCGCCTAAAATCTTGGTCTCGTCTCTCACTCCAATCTGGCGCAGCTCAATTCTGGTGCGGAATACTGCTGCCAGATCCTTTACCAGTTCACGGAAATCAATTCGTCCGTCTGCGGTAAAGTAAAACAGAAGCTTATTGTTATCAAAGGTATACTCTGCTTCTACCAGCTTCATTTCAAGCTTATGCTTTGCAATTTTCTCAAGACAGATTTTGTATGCTTCTTTTTCTTTCTCTTTATTTCTCTGCTCAGTCTTATCGTCCTCCGGTGTTGCCACGCGGATGACCGGCTTCAATGGCTGAACCACTGCTTTATCGTCTACCTCTTTCGGGGCAATCAGCACAGTTCCGTACTCTATGCCACGGGCAGTCTCCACGATAACATGGCTGCCTGCCGCCATCTTTGCTTTACCCGGGTCAAAATAATATATCTTTCCGGCTCTGCGGAATCTGACTCCAACTACTTTTGTCATTCTAATTCTCCTTTATTGTCAGCAGCAACAATTCCATCACAAGGTCAAAGTTGACATTTGCCGTAAGGCGCACCTTTGCCTTTTCCAACGCTTCTAATATTGCTTCAATTCCACTGTAGGAACTCTTGCTTGCCTGCTTCTTTATGTCATAGACTTCATCCTTAAATATCAGTCCATTTACATCTGTTGTTGCTTTATATAATAAAATGTCACGAAACCAGATCATCATGATATCAAGATAATCGTTGATTTCCATTTTATATTCGTTAATCTGTTTGATGGCTTCCTTAAATTCATAAAGCTCAATCTCATGGATTCGCTTTAATAACTGCACGGCTGCAGCTTTCAGCTCCTGAAAATCATCCGAAGATGCCAACGCCATTGCCTTTCCCACATTTCCCTGGGCAAATGCCACACACACATCCGCCTGATAATCCGGCACTTTACAGTGCTCCATCAGATATTTTTTGATTTTATCATCGGAAACTACCTTAAGGTTCAATACCACACACCGGGAAAGAATCGTCGGTAAAAATGCATCCGCATTGGTAGTCAGCAGAATGATAACCGCATATGCCGGCGGCTCTTCGATGGTTTTTAACAGTGCATTCTGCGCCTGCTGGTTCATTTTCTCTGCTTCATCTACAATATAAATCTTATATCTGCTGCTGTATGGCTTCACATCTACATCATTTACAAGCTGGCTGCGGATATCTGCCACGGAAAGCGTATTCGGCTTCTCATGTGTGACATAAATGATGTCCGGCTGGTTGTGGTTCACTGCCTGCTTACAGGAATGGCACTCCATGCAGGGCTCAATGCCGTGCTGTTCACACTGCAGGGTCTGGGCAAATGCCTCCGCCAGCATTTTCTTGCCGGATTTGTCCGGTCCGTTCAATATATATGCATGGGATATTTTATCCATTTTTATTGCATTCTGTAAATGCTCTATAATCTGTTCATGTCCAATGATTTCTGCAAATCCTGCCATGTGCGCTCCTTTCTCCTGAAGCTTCCTGCTGTCTTAGGCTGCCCTGTTTTTACGTGAAAATATCCAGCAATAATCCTGCAATTTCCCCGATTTTATCCAATATGGTAATGTGGTCCGACTCATCCTTCACCAGCTCTTCTGCCAGTTCGTCTAAGTTCTTATCCACCAACTTGACGATTCCATAGACACGATGACGGCCTTTCCGGTCGAGAAAGTTCTCTCTGGAAAATTTATGGGAACGGGTTACGACTTCATTTAAGAAATCCTTCACCAGTCCGCGGTATTTCTTCATGTCCCGGATGTCCATATGCTGTGCAATAAGATTACCCTGCTTGGTAATGTCATCTAAGAGGCTGTTCAACCGCTGCTGAAGCTCCTGCTCTTCGATTGCACTGGTCAATGTAAATTTAAAGCTGCCGTCTCCGGTGTCTACCGGCGTGGTTCCGGTGGTCTGATTCACCGGTGCAGTGTCGTTTACTCTAATCTCCATTTTATCACCTATCCATTATATGATAGCACAAAAGCTGCAATTTCCTCTACTGTCTTTTGCAGATTATCATTCTCAAAATGTCTGGTAATTCCTGCCTTTTCCAATGCTTCTTCTGCAAAATCCGCATCATCTGCAAGAAATCTCCTGCAAAGCTCTGTATACTTTGGCTTATCCTGCATCCGCTCCCGGTCCAATGCCCGCTGCAGACGTAAACCATCTTCTACTTCTATATATATCGGTACGATTGCGTCTTTTCCATAATAGGCACAAAGCTGTGTATACACGGCAAGGGTGCCAATCAGAAGATAACTGTGCTCCGACAGATTAACCTGCCCGTCTGCAATTGTGGCATAGCGCCAGATTCCGTATATAGTATCATATGCGCGCTGCTCTATGACTTTTCCTTCTTTTTCGAGCTTCAAAAGCCTTTGTTCATCAATAAAATGATACTCTACGCCCTCCGTCTCGCCTGCACGGATCGGCCGGGTAGTATATGGTACAATCGTCTGAAGCTGCAATGCTTTCTCATCCCGCAGCATCTTATATATGGTATCTTTTCCTGTTGAGCTCTTGCCCATCAGACAGAAAATCTTTCCCATGTGTAAATCTCCTGTTTCTACGGTTTTGCCGTCTGTTTTCTAGTATAAAATAATTTTCAGGAAATGACAACTTTTATCTTTCCGCCCTCAGTCACGCCATGAATATGAAATGCATTCTCCCGGCAGGTTTTTATCACTGCCACTGCTTCTTTGGAAATCTCTTCTCCCGGCACCAGCATCGGGATACCCGGCGGATAAAGATAGACAAATGCTCCTGCCGTCTTGCCAACACTCTCCTTCAGCCCCATTTCCACTGTCTTTGCATCCAGCGCTTCTGCAATGGATATGCGGACCGTCCGCTTTGCATAGGCTTCGGTCAGAAACTGCGGCGTTATTGTTCTTCTTGCTGCGGCTTCTTTTTTATCAATTTCTTCCAGTGCCGCATACAGCCGGTCAAATCCTTCTTCACGGTCAAAGATACTGGTCATTGCCAGCGCATAGTCTCCCTGACACATCTCTAACTGCAAATGGTATTTCTCCCTGAGCAGCTGATACAGCTCTTCCCCGGAAAGTCCGGCTTTCGTGGCACGGAGTACCAGCTTCGACGGGTCTTTGGCAAAGCCTTCTGTCTCTTTTAAATCCACTTCTCCCATGACTTCCACATTAGAAAAATGGGATGCTTTTTCATAAAAGTCTTTCAGACGCTTCTCATATGCATCAAAATACTTCTCTTTCTCTTCCGTCAGCAGACGCACACATTCATCCATGCTGGCCAAGAATAAATAGGATGGAGAACTGGTTTCATAGATATTTAAGAACCACTCCAGCCGTTCCTTCTTTATATAAGAAGAATTCCAATGCAGAATTGCAGTCTGTGTAGGTGCCGGAAGCGTCTTATGCAGGCTCTGGATTACCACATCTGCTCCCAGCGTAATAGCTGATTTTGGGAAATACGGATGAAAGCCAAGATGCGCACCATGAGCTTCGTCCACAATCAGCGGAATCCCATGCTGATGGGCAATTTCTGCTATTTTTTCTATATCTGATACGATTCCATCATAGGTTGGTGATGTAAGAAACACAGCCTCAATACTTTCATCCGCTTCTAATGCAGCTTCCACCTGCTCCGGCAGTATTCCACCCTGTATCCCGAATTCTGTAAATACCGGATAGAGATATGTCACCTGTAACTCTCTTAAATATGCTGCATGATATGCTGCCTTATGGCTGTTTCGTGCCATCAGAAGATGTCCCTTTTTCGGTAATGCGGCACTGAGTGCTGCTAAAATACCGCAGGTACTTCCATTTACCAGAAAGAAAGAACTCTTTGCGCCCCATAATGCGGCTGCCCGCTCCTCGGCTTCCTTTATGATTCCTTCTGCGGCATGCAGATTATCAAATCCATCTATTTCTGTAATATCATATGTATAAGGATTGATGTCACAATCCAGTCTCCGCTTATGTCCCGGCATATGAAGGGGATACATATCAGAGGATGCAAGTTTACATAATTCATCTTTTATATATGTCATGGTTCACCTTTCGGTCTGTACTTCCTGTAAGTTGCGTTTTTTTCCATTGTTCTACTCTTCATAATGATATTTGCAAGTATAAATAATTAAATTTAAATTTACATCAAAATTGTATGTAAGGCGGTGTTCATCCGTAATCCGCCTGCTCCAGACTTTCCTGTATTTCAATGGTTCCGGCTTTCCTATTCCCTGTGCCAATCCCTCTCTGTCTATACTTTTTATCAATTCATTAATGCGTTTTACTATTTTCTTATCTTCCCGCTGCCACTCTGTATACTGCTCCCAGGCAGTCGGTGTAAAAATGATATTCACCTATAAATTCTCCAATTCCCCAATTGTTTTTACAATAACTCCACCAGATTCCGCTTCGGACATAGATTTGTCCAGCATAGCCAGATAATCTGCATTTCTCTGAGCTTTCTTCATATCGTTATATTCTGCTTCAGACATCATAACAATATTTTCATTCTTTGGTCTTGATACAATAATCGTCTCTCCATTTATTACCTTATTACACCACTCTTTAAAATGGTCTCTTACATTCATTGATTTTACTGCTATCATATTCTCACCTCTTTTCGTATTAAAATCCGTATGTTTTTTCGTACTTTTATTATATTCTACTATTTTGTCCAAGTCAACGGCTTCTATTCAGACTCTCCAGAAACGACTTTCGGGTGACTGCTTTGAAAGCAGCCACCCGAATCTATATGATAACTTTACACAACTCAAATTCTTTATCGATACTCCTTACTGGGTAGTTTACCACTTTTTTCCAACACAAACTTTACGCTTTTGTTGTTGGTTTTCGTTGGTTTGTATTGTTTTTTGTTGTTTTAAAGGGGTTTTTGAGATATAATAAGCTTAATTTTAAAGATGCCTTGTGAAATGTTATTTTATTGAAACGATATATGAGTAAATCAGGAGGACTTGTACATGGAAAAAACGCTCCACATTTTATTGATCGAAGATGATATGAACACCTGCAATCGTATTTCAAACTATATTGCAACTAAAGATAATATGGATTTAGCCGGCGTCACCAATAATTCTTATGTTGGCATTCAATATGTACAGAATACGCTTCCTGACGCTGTTATTCTTGATCTGGAATTGCATCATGGTGGTGGAAACGGACTGTTTTTCCTCTCTGACTTAAATAAACTGGGCTTAGAGAAAAAGCCTTATATTCTTGTCACTACTTACAACTCCAGCAAAATCACGCTGGAATCTGCCAGAAGACTTGGTGCTGATTTCATTATCGGCAAATATGAAGATTCTTATTCTCCGGAATCTGCTGTTGATTTTCTCGAACAGCTTCTTCCTATGATTGAAATGACAGAATCCACATCCAATACTTCTTATATGAAAGATAATCAAAAAGATTTAGAGCAGGGACTTATCCGCAGAATCCACCGGGAACTGGAGCTCATTGGTATCAGTCCAAAGGTTGTTGGTTACAAATATCTGACCGATGCCATTATGATAACAATTGATGGACCGACCACAAACATTTCCCAGATTCTTGGTAACAAGTATAAGAAGAGTAATTCCAGTGTGGAACGTGCCATGCAGAATGCCATTAACCGCGCATGGAATTCCAATGACACCGAAACTCTTCTTAACTGCTACACTGCCCACATTAATCCTGACCGCGGAATGCCTACCATTAAGGAGTTCATCTACTTTTACGCGGAAAAGATTACGGATGGACGTTAACCAAAATATTTTTTTATAAAATCTAAAAACCAAGCCATTTTTTCTTCCTCCTTCTCAAAATGTAAGAAGAGTATAGAAAAAACCGACTGGTTAACGGAGTTGCATTACAGATTGCATTTTATATGCTTTTTTCTTTCTTTATATGAGGTTATGTATGATTCAAGATAGCATTCGTTGGTTTTTTAACTTTTTATGTAGCTTTTATCTTTTTTATAAGCTCCTTAATTTGAAAAATCCTAAAATTCTTCAGAAAATATCCTTTTTCATTATCTTTCTTATAGATAGTTTTCTTTTTTGTTTTTTAGAAGCTAATAGTTTCATTTTCATTTTTCCAACAATTATACTTTTTAATACTTTTATATTGTCTCGTTTTACCCAGAAAACAATTTCATTAAGTCTCGTAACACTGGTTATTTCTGAAGGGATTCATTATATCCTCTTTCTTCTTGCAGCCTTGCTTACCGCCCTGGTAATTGCACCCTTTTTCTATGGACGCTATGATTTACCCTATGTAGCAATACAATTTACTGGTGGACTTCTTGAATTGCTCTTAATATTCCTTCTTTTCAAAATCAAAAGGCTCCGCCGTGGCATGCCATTTCTCTATCAAATCGGCTCTTCTGCCACAGGTTTTATCTTAAGCTGTTTTATTCTGCTCATTGTTACCATAATCAGCTTTTATGATTCCATTCCTGACATGCAGTTCCTCTTTCTCCTCATCGCCCTTTTCCTGATTGGACTTCTGCTTTATTGCTGGTGGCGGTTCCGGATTACCCGTGACTACCGGGAGAAGCTGCGGCAGGCGGAACTTAAGGCTTTACAAAATGAACTCATTGAGAAAGATAACCGCATCCGGAAATTAGAGGAAAATAATGATGCCCTGGCTAAGATTATTCATAAAGATAACAAGCTGATTCCGGCAATGGAACTTGCTGTCTGCGAATATTTAGAGGATGGGATCACAGACGGTGATACCAGAAAGAAGGGCGAACAGCTTTCCAATGAGTTAAAGACCATGGCACAGGATCGGAAAGGTACGCTGAACTCCTACCGCCATGATGAACACTCTCTTCCGGTGACCGGAGTCTGTGTCTTAGATGCGCTTTTTACCTATATGCAGCAGCGTGCCCTGGCACAAAATATCAACTTTTCCCTGCATATCACAGGCAATATTGTAAAAATGACGGAAGATGTCATTTCCGGGGAAGACCTTTCCCACCTTCTGGCGGATTTGCTGGAAAATGCTATGATTGCCATTGGTGATAACGAGGTGCGCAGCCTTTCTGCTTACCTTTGCCATAATGAGGACAGTTGTACCATAGAGATTTCCGATAGCGGAAATGCCTTTGATGTGCAGCTCTTTGAGGACTTTGGTCAGACCCGGCACACCACCCACAAGGACAGTGGCGGCAGCGGAATCGGTCTTATGGACATCTGGAAGATAAAGAAACAGTACTGTGCATCCCTGCACATCATCGAATATGCGCCGGGAACTTCCACATTTACGAAAAAAATTTCCCTGGTCTTTGACCGGAAAAATCACTATCTGATTCAGACCTACCGCCGTAATGAAATTGAACGGGTACATATACGAAATGATATGTTTGTTTTACAGTCAGACTGATTTATGTTATGATGGAAGAACTTTTGAGAAGGTAAAATGTTACATGAGGTAAATGTTATGAGTCATGCACTGGTTATACTATGTGGTGGAAAAAGTACAAGAATTGGAACGGACAAGGCTTTGCTCCCTTTTGGGGACTGCTGCCTGATTGAATATCTGGTCCGGAAATTTCAGCCGGATTTTCCGAAAATCTACCTTTCTGTCCAGCAGAAAAATGATTATGCGCATCTGAATCTTCCGGTGACAACCATTGGAGACATCTATGGAAATGCCGGTCCGCTGTCCGGTATCTTCAGCGCACTTTCCATGATCTCTGAGGAACGTGCCTTCTTCATTTCCGTAGATACACCTTTTGTAGAACCGGCACTGGGGCTTTACCTGCTGTCACAGCCACAGGAGCATCCTATCTGGGCGATTGAGCGTGCCAATGACCAGCTGGAGACACTTTCTGCAGTCTATTCTAAAAGCTGCATTCCGCAGGTGGGAAAAGCCATGCTCTTTCACCAATATTCCTTTAACCGGCTTCATGAGAAATGCAATGCCGGCTATATCCCGGAAAACGAGCTGGCAAATATATGTCCGGTTCCACTGAATGAACAATTTTTTAACATCAATACCCGCACCCATTATTATCATGCCTTAAAGCTGCTTTCCGAACGGGGAGAGCTTTTTGATGAAGACAGCAATCTGGAGCTTCCGGCAACAGGCAATATTATTTCTTTTATTCCCGTGGTATCGCTGGTGGGGGATTCCATTATTGATAAAAAGACCTTCTGCATCCAGCTATTGGAGGCATTAAAAAAAGATGGCATTAAGGCTGCCATCTTTGATTCAGAAAAAGATTTTTCCAATATTACAAATGTAGACCTCATCCTCACCTGCGATTTAGAAGATGAAGACTGCTTTAAAATCGAGCTTTTGAGCAGTGAGTTAAATGAGACTCCGCTGCATCCCCTTTCCGGTCTTGTTGCCATCGCCAGTGATTTCGGTTACAAATGCGAAGAAGTTCCTTGCTTTGACTTCCGCAAGCCAAAGTCACTTCTTGGCTTCTTAAAGACGCTGATCCGCGACTATAGCCATTAAGTATCTACAGGAAACGGCACAGCTCCGGCATCCAGTCTCCGATAAAAATTTCATCTTTGATAATTGCACGCCAGACTGGTGGAAAGAAGGCTTCCAAAAGAGTCATCACTTCCGCCCAGTCCGGCTCTTTTTTTCGCTCCCGCTTTAAGTATGCCGCCCATTTCCGCTTCATATAAGTATAATCCTTATAGTGAAGGACGGTATCCAGCCGGTCTTTTCCAAAGGCCAGCTCTCTCTTTGTTCCAATTTCAATAATCTGCTGCTCAACCTTTCTGCCATCTAACGCCTCTTTCTTTAAGATTCCATAAATTTCTTCATAGCAGGACAGGTCGTTGATTAATTCCATTTTCTCTAAAATTTCCACAAAATTCTCTGCCACAACCTGCTCATAAGGATATTGCAGAAACCGGATTACCGTATTCTCCTGTAAGAAAAATGGCAATTCTCCATGGGCAGGCTGCATCTGCTCGTCCCGAAGCTCCTGAAAACGCAGGGTAATGGGAACTTCATGCTCCTTTGATTTTGCCAGCACCTCTATCTGATAGCTTCCCGCCCTTTCTTTCTCTATCTGATAGACATACTCCGGCTTCCGGCTTAACACCTCTTTCATGAGCTGCCCTAACTGCATTTCCGTTAAATGCTCATCCTTTACCACCTGATAATAATAGGAAAGGGAAAAGACTCTCTTCCGGCGGTAATTCTCCACACCGAGGCTGCTGCCATTTCTAAAATAAAGCTTCTCTGCAAATGTTGATTTACTTATCTGATATAGAAAATACTCGGTTACCGCAGAAGGAAGCAGGTCCACAAAAGGGATTTGCAAGTCCTCACTTCTCTGCCGGATCAATGATTCTCTCAGTATGCACTCTGCCACTACAGCCACACTCCAATTCTGCTCTGAATCTTTGCCACAACCTTGCGGGCTCTGGCATATTCCATTAATTTTGCAATATCTTTCTTTGGCTCATTGATAAATGCCAGCAGCGCCTTCTTTAAATCCTCCCGCTCCAGACGTTCCTCGTACTTGAGGCAGTCACAGATAAGGCGCTCCTTTTCGTAAATCTTCATCTCGCCACCGGCAAAAGGAATGGCCGTTACACCAAGCTCCATGACTTCCGGCTCTGTATAATATGGTTTCACCACCGGATATTCCATGCGGAACCTTGACTTCGAAGTATTCTTGCTGATGGCAATACTCCATTCATAAGGACGCTTCTCAATATAACCGTAATAGTAAAGGGCGCTGTCCATACATAAGATTCCATCCGGGAACAGTCCCAGAATAATTTCTTCCTGCGGTTTCTCTTCATACCCCATGGAATAATATCCACTCTTTACATGGTCAAGTATGCCGGCTTTCACCAGTCCCTGAATACTTTTATAGGTCAATCCCAAAGGATATAATTTTTCAGCTTTCACAATGCCATTATTTTCTTCTAAAAGCTTCTTTATCTCTTCAATGGTCTGCTCTTTCTGCTTCGCATTCATAGATATCGCTCCTTCGCATTTTTCTTCTAGTATAAGTTAATTTTTGCCGCTTGTCAATTTCTGTTGCAATTTGTCTTATATTTTTCAGTTTGTCGTTGTAAAAATCATTTTCTTGTCGTATAATTTATTTGGAACAATATTTAATGTCGCATATGTCTATTCGAATATACGCTTGTTTTTGATAAATGAGGTATTTATGGAAACAGAAAATACTACCCGAAAAAACCCTTCCCGGGAAACCTGCCAGAAGATTATCAAACGTATTCTGGTCACAGAAGTATTAGAAAAGGGCTGCAATGAACATTTCCGTCAGGCTTCAGATTTTATGGGATATTTCCAGTCCCTGTACCCCGCTTCCGATGCACTGACCAAACAGGTGCAGCGTGCCATCAAGGCAATGGATATGCCCCGGGATGAGAGAGGTTACTTTATTGTAAATAAAACATCCGAGCAATTTGAGCAGGACAAAGAAATCAGCCGCCTGCTGCAATCCAGTGAAGCTTCTTTAAAAAGTCTGGAGGAATCCGAACCGGTACTGCTTGAAGTACCAACCGAGCTTGCCGATTATCTGATGTATACTTTAAGTTCTTCCATCAGCTTAAAGGGACATTATGATACTATGGTAAAGGCTTATAATGGCATCATTATCTACACCAGGGAGCGCAGCCGTATCCTTTCCTACCTCCAGACTCTGTTATCCACAAATTGATGATAATTATCCAAATAGTGTGGATAACTCTGCTACGATAACAGAATAATAATGGATTTATCCACAAATTATCAGAATATAACTCGTCCTAACTTTAATGTCCAAGATAACATAAAACGACAATATTTAAATTTAAATATTGTCGTTTCTTTTTATTCTTGTCTTTTTCAGTTGTTCTATAGCAATTTTCGAGACTATTTTCTTCTTCTGTGCCGTCTTCTCTTGCTGCGATAGTTTCTCTTTATAGTTTTGTAACGCTTATCCGGTCTGCTCTTTGAGAAATATTTGTGTCTGATAATATAGAAATTATCCGCAAATCTCCGAATCAGAAATACTATGACCACAAGGGCTGCGACACCAAGAATTCCCAATAACACTTTCCAGATGTTTATCTGGAACTTATGCTTCGTAGTGGTCCTGGTTCCTGCTTCCGTAGAAATCTCTTCTGATTTTACATTATCAAAAGAGAACGTATCTGCTTTTACTCCGGTGGAAACAATATCCGCACCGCCTACATCATGTCCTGCAAATGTATATCTGATATTTGCCAACACATCATCCGAAGTATTATCATAGCTTACTGTTGGCGCAGCTTCGCTGAATTCTGCACTCTTTGGCAGAACGATATTTCCCGCCGGGTCTATTTTTACAAAAGAGGAATTGGTATTGAGCATTCCTGTATCCATTTCTCCATTTTCAAGCCTTGTCTCATTCTGTGCTACATTATATAGCGAAAAGTTCTCAAAATAATAATTATACAATGCAATACTGTCTGTCCACTGCGCCGGCGACTGGGCATTCATAATGACACAGATAAGTGTCATATCGTCCTTTTCTGCAAAGGTAACCAGCGTACTGTTTGCCGCTGTGGTGTATCCGGTCTTACCACCTACACAGTATTCATAGAGATACTGTCCTCTGGTTTTAAAGGCATGAATCATTTCATTATGATTCTGCAGATAGGTGATCTCATCATGCTTGTTGGTTGGTGGAATCTGATAGGTCTTTGTTGCCGTAATCGCACGGAAAGTCTCATTCTGGTAAGCCGCCTTTGCAATCAGTGCCATATCATAACAGCAGGTGTAGTGAAGGGTTGCATCCTCTCCCTCAGATAGTCCGTGTGGATTGTTAAAATGTGTATTCACACAACCTAACTCTGCCGCTTTGTCATTCATCATCTGAACAAAATTCTCAACGGTTCCGCCTACATGCTCCGCTACCGCATAGGCACATTCATTGGCAGACTCCAGCATGACTGCATAAAGGCATTCCTCCATGGTCATCTGCTCTCCCACATCCCTGGAGATTCCGGAACCATGGGTGTTATAAACCGCCTCTTTGGAAAATGTTACTGTCTCATCCAGCGAACAGTTTTCCAGTGCCAGAAGCGTGGTCATAATCTTCGTGATACTTGCCGGACAATGCTGCTCCGTGGAATTCTTATCATAAAGAACCGTTCCTGTGCTCTCTTCCATCACAATCGCATTGGGTGATTCGGTTTCCGGGTCCTGGGGCCAGTACTCTGCCGCCTTTACCTTTTGTGTGTTTATACCCAATAAGCCAACCAGACAACACACTGCCAGTCCGACGCTTAATATTTTCTTTTTCTTTTTCATTTTCTGCTGCTCCTAAATCATTCTTACCTTTAAGTATATATCAATCCATTTCCATGGTGCAATACCTTTCCATTAATATTCACAATTCTCTTTCTTTTAAACCATAAATATGATAAATTGTTTTCGAAAGATATATATAAGTAGAAAGGATTTCATATTATGAGACTTCGCAATATCCCGGCGGCTGCGCCGGCTGTAGAAGCCAGTGACCTCTGTATCAAGGATGCCGCTTCCCATAAAGGACACTGGAATGAAATATTTGGAAATGACCACCCGATCCGCATTGAAATCGGCATGGGCAAGGGACGCTTTATCATGGACTTAGCTGCCCGGAATCCGGATATCAACTATCTTGGCATGGAACGTTACGAAAGCGTATTGTATCGCGGACTCCAGAAATTGGAAGAAAATCCACTGCCAAACTTACGCCTTCTGTGTGAAGATGCGGCACTTCTGCCGGACTTCTTCGAAAAGGGCGAGTTAGACCGCATTTATCTTAATTTCTCCGACCCATGGCCAAAGGACCGCCATGCCAAAAGAAGACTGACCTCCCGCCAGTTCTTAGAGCGCTATGACAAAGTCTTAAAAGATGACGGACAGATTGAGTTTAAGACCGATAACGTAGGACTTTTTGACTTCTCCTTAGAAGAAATCGATGCTGCAGGCTGGAATCTGGACGCATTTACAAGGGATTTACACCATGATACTGCCATGAACGAAGGCAATATCATGACCGAATACGAAGAGAAATTCTCTTCCAGGGGAAATCCTATCTGCAAGCTGATTACTTCCAGAAATATTCCTTTATGACCTTTCCGATAGTGCCAGTGCACGGACACTGCCAGATGGCATGACCCATGAGATGAACCATTTGCCTGAGCATCCGGAGTTGGTTTATCAGTGAAATTTTTATAAATTTTTCTTTTTTTATTGTGGCTTATCTTCTGAGGGTTTATAATACGTCGTAGCATAAATCATTGATACAATGTAAGGAGATGTATACCATGTACGAATTTACAGAAGATTGTTTGATTCATATTCCACAAATTGATGAGGAACACCGCAAATTATTCCAGATGATAAATGATGCTCTTTCCCTTGTTAAAACAACCGAGGATATTTCCGGAACTGCCCAGAGCCTGCTTCTTCATCTGAAGGATTATGCGAATACACATTTCGCCCATGAAGAGGCTTATATGGAAGAGATTCATGACCCGGAGCTTCCTCTTCAGAAAAAGGAACATGCTGAATTTGCTGAGAAAATCAATTCCTTTATTTTAGATAAGTCCTCAAAAGAGGCTGCCAGAGCATCTTTCGAAGAACTGCTTTCCTATCTGGTACGCTGGCTGTACCACCATATCTTAAGCAGTGATATGATGATTGGAAAAATGTCCGCAGTTGAAGGGACTTCCGAAGACCCATTTGCCTTTACGGACAAATACAAGACCGGAATTGACCTTGTGGATAAAGAGCACCGCCGTCTCTTTGAGATTATAAAAGAGACCAATGACCTGATTCAAAACGATCTGCTGCATGACAAATATGATGAAATTATGCGGCTTTTAGTGGAATTAAAGGATTATACACAATTTCATTTTGCTGATGAGGAAATGCTGATGGAGAAGATGCACTATCCGGAACTGGCTGCCCAGAAGCGTGCCCACACTGTTTTCGTTGAACGCCTGGTAGAAATTGACTTCTCAGAACTTGACGATATGGACAATAACCAGCAGACTTATCTTCTGGAACTGATCCAGTTCCTGCTGGGCTGGTTATCCAACCATATTATTGGTATGGATAAAAAAATTGCTGTCTATATGGACGAAATGAAAAAATAATAAACTGCAGAGCATACATCATAAAACCGGCTTCCTGATATTAGATTTTATTCTAAGTCAGGGAGCCGGTTTTCTTATATAAAGTGTCTTTCTGTGACACGCTCTCCTTTTTCAAGATGAACGAAATTACAATCCCATTTTCCAGATAAAAGCTTTCTTATAATATTGCAGTCGGATGGCTCCACCGCCAGCTTCTTATTTAGAAGTTCTGCAGGTCTTTTCAGTCCATCTTTGGTTTTCTTTATATCATAGCTTTGCGTATCTATTAAAGTAATCTTCTCATAACCGCCATAGATTGTATCTAAAACTTCCATCCCCCGTTCTCTGCCATAAGCAGCAAGAACGGTACTGCACTGGCCTCCAATGGACTCCTTGTCAATTATCCACGCTCTTGTCGCATAAAGAGAATTCTTATCCACATGATTCTCCAAAAGCTGGTAGATGCAGTCATGGAAACGTGGCATTACAAGTTCGGTATTCCAGCTCACAATCCCTTCCGTGCCCCGCCCGCACAATCCATAGGTGAGCAGGATTATATCCACATCCTGGTGCCTGTCAATCTCCTGCTGCAGCAGATTTCTTAATACAGACGGGTTTCTATGCAATCCACGTTGCAGATATACAACAGGATATGTTATATTTAATTGTTTTCTGTACTTTTCAATTTCATCCTGCTGCATTGCACAGGCAATCAGAATTTTCTTTTCCAAATGATTTCCTCTATATTTATATATTTTTCTATATCCTTTTGCATATAATATCTAAAAAAGGGTATGCCTCATGAAATTCAAATCAAACTGCTTTTCCAGAAAGGCTTTGCTTTTTTCCTACCGTAAGCCTGCCCTGCACACTAAATTTACTACAATTCAAAGGTCTTTTAAAGAAGTAAAAAATATACTGAACAAATAAACGATATCTTCATCATTCCTTATTTACATCTACAGAACCTGCCACGGGCAGCTTCTTACGGATTTTTTATAACAAAAAAAAGCACCAACCCCATGGCTCCACGTCCACAAAATCGGTACTTTACATGCGCCACCAGGGGTTCGAACCCTGGACACCCTGATTAAGAGTCAGGTGCTCTGCCAGCTGAGCTAGTGGCGCATTGCTTAACGCAAGGACTATTATATAATAGAATTTATCGAATTGCAAGTAATTTTTTATTTTTTTTAAAAATTTTGTAAATTACATATTAGCAAATAATGCCGCAATTTCTTCCGGTGTCATCATATGATTCGGGTCAGAATTTGCCTCGATAACAGGCTCTGCTGCCGGTTCTTCCACAACCGGTTCTGACACAGGTTCCTCTTCCGTTATCGGCTCAGATTCTTCTGAAATAGCATCTTCTGTTACAACTGGTGCTTCTTCAGCTGCTGAATCTGCATTTGCAATCAAAGCTGCAATCTCTTCCGGTGTCATCATATGATTCGGGTCGGAATTCATTTCCTTAACCGGTTCATCAATGGTATTTACCATTTCTTCTGTAAATGCAGGTTCTTCCGGTTCCTCATCTGCAAATCCAAGTGTATCATCAAAACCAACTGGTTCTTCTGGTTCCGGTTCATTGTTTTCTTCTGCTACTTCTTTTGTAGTTTCAGCTGCTTCGTCATTTCCGAATAAAGCATCTATATTTAATAAATCATCTTCTGCTAAATCCGGCATATCCTCTGCAACTGTCTCCGGTTCTGTTGCCGGTTCCTCCGACATCACTTCATTGATTGGTGTTGCCGGTTCCTCCGACATCACTTCATTGATTGGTGCTTTCGGTTCTTCCGGCATCACTTCGTCGATTGGTGCTTCCGGTTCTTCCGGTGTTACTTCCTCAACTGGTGCGGCTGATGATGGCTGTACCGGCGCTGCTGTATAAGCAACAGCTGGCGCACCATTTATTTTTCCAACTTCAGCTAATATGGTATTGTGGATGGATAATTCCATTTCTTTCACGAAAGCTGCCATTTCCTGCTGTTTTAGCAGAAGGTCTTTATTGGCATTCTCAACTACGATACGCTGCTGCTCTAACATGTTCTTCTCAAGATTATCCAGACGGTCGGAAAGATTAAATATCTGCTCTAATAATTTGTCGTTGGAATTCATCAATGCATCGGAATTTTCTTTGTTACGGCTTATGGTAACTTTGGCAATGGATTTCTGTGCATCTATGATGTCCTTTGTCGGTGAACCGGCTGCCTCTTCGATACGATCAAGCTGATCCGCAATATCTTCAAAAGATTTGCGGGTTACAAGATAAGAAGCTTTTTCTGACTTAAACAGATTATCATACTGTTCGTACTGGTCAATCTCTTTCTTATAATTTTTCTGGATTGCACTGGCAATCAGAATATAAATATCAGCTAGTGCTACAACTGTAAGTACAATCAATGCCACATAATTGGACGGATAGTTAATCATCACATATAATTCCCCTAAAACCAGCACTGTTAATACCAGTACAGCCGTCACAATTCTCAGATTGTAAGAATCCTTCTTTTGTTTGATGTTCTGCTTTGCTTCTTCCATTGTAAAAATCCTCCGTGATTTTTTATTTTTCACTAAATAGCAGGAGCAAACCGTAAAAACCTGCCACTATACTGGCAGTTCCCTGGATATGTCCTGCAGCCGGGTACTTACTTTCCCTGTAAGTATAATTAATTTTATTTTATCACAGGTAGAATTTTCCTTCAAGAAGCCTTTTCCAAAATAGAAATGAAAATTAAGAAAGTATGCTAATTTAACATATGAATTGGTTTAAAAACTGATTTTTATCACATGGTCTGCCAAAAAGATAGCCCTGCAGATAATCAGCATGTATTTCTTTCAGCTTTTGATACCACTCTTCTTTTTCTATACCTTCTATACATATTTTGATATCTATACTATGTACCAGTTCAACTATTTTTTTTAACAGCTCAAAATCCCTTGTTTGACTCATAGCTTTTGCTGTAAAATGATTATCCAGTTTCACATAATTAGGATTCATGTTTACAATACAATGTAGATTCGAAAAACCTGTACCAAAATCATCCAGAATAAACTGTATTTTTTTCTCTTCGAATTTCTTCCGAAGCGTATAAAAATACGGTGTCATATCCGTATATCCGCTTTCTGTCAGTTCCGCACACAGGCTCTCCGGCGGAAGATTATATTGTTCTATAGACGAAAGTATGTCCTTCCAGATATCACTTTTCATCATCTGAATATAAGATATATTTACATTAACCTTAAATCCCGGTATATACTGCCGCATTTCATGGCACATTGCCGCAGCTTCATTTAATACAAATCTTCCAGCCGGAATAATAAGCCCGGTTTCTTCCAGTAATGGTATAAATTCCACAGGCGAGATACTTTCTTTTTTTCCACCTGAATACATGGAAAACCTCATAAGCGCTTCCGCACCAATTATATTTCCCGAGGAACAATCTATAATCGGCTGATAGTATACTTCAAATCCTTCAAATTCATTTGTCACGGCACCTCGAAGTGCACTTTTTATTTTCTCTTTTTTTAAAAATAACTTATAATCTTCTTTTTCAAAAAAATATACTCCGTTTCCTCCCATGGATTTTGCCTGTTTTAAAGAGAAAACCGCTATTTTACGATACTCGTCATAATATTTTAAGAGCTTCGTTGCATGAATAATTCCGGTAGATACTGTAAAAACCACCTTATATTTTTCAGAAATAATAAAATCTTCTATTTTTTTACATATTTCCTTCTGCAATAGCATAACATCATCTCTTGTATGGCTTTCCAGATCAACAATCATATACTCATCTGCAACAAGATGGTACAGCTGCTGGTTATCAGAAAGACATTCCTTGATACCGTCAGCAACACTTTTCAACACATAATTTCCATAATCTACGCCTAATGTACCATTAATCGCATTAAATCCATCAATCCCTATATGTATTAAAAATACTGACGAGCTGTCTTTTATATGGGAAGAAACAAAGGAATGCATTTCTCTTTCACCCAAAAGTCCGCTGACATTATCTGCCCACTGTATATTTCCAATTTCGTTTACACAGCCTATAAGATAATGAGGTTTTCCATCGTTATCATTGATTACCTTTCCACGGCAGTTAATCCATACCGGCATCCCTTCTTTATCAAGCCATCTGTAATGCAGATTGTGATTTTTTTCGTTTCCATCCGCAATCCGCTGTAAATGTTCCCTAATCATCGGGCGGTCTTCTTCATATACAAAATAGCGGACACTGTCGGCAGCATTATCAAATGAATTGCCCGGCATCTTAAAACGCTTCACCGCTGCCTGTGAAATGATAAGGGTATTTTTCTGTAAATCTATAATATAAAGATAGTCATCCATACATGGTGCAAATACTTCTATTAAATCTTCTGCTCCTATTTCCTTGAGCAGTCTGCGTATGTTTGTATCCATAGTATAAGTGCCTTTCTTATAAAATTTTTATACTGATAAACTTTCTATTCTGTGGTAGAAATTATAGCTGGAAATCATTATCGTATTATACTGTTTTTTCTGATTCTGCCAATTTAAATTTACGAATCATTTCACGCAGATTTTCTGATTCGCTGCTCATCTCCTGGCTGGCAGCTGCACATTCCTCAGATGTTGCAGAATTGGTCTGTACAACATCATTAATTTGTTCAATTCCTTCATTAATTTGCTGGATTTCTGTTGTCTGTGTTTCTAACGTTTCCGCAATATTTGTAACTTCTTCTGTAATTATTTTAGAGTTCTCTGCAACATCTTCCAATTGCGCCGCAGTCTGTCCTGCAATCACCATACCCTTTTCTACTGCCTTCACAGAGGTTTCAATCAACATTGCAGATTCTTTCGCTGCCTGGGCACTCTGGTCCGCTAACGAATTTACCTGATTTGCTACAACTGCAAATCCTTTTCCGGCTTCTCCTGCCCTTGCTGCTTCGATAGAAGCATTCAATGCAAGTAGATTTGTCTGGGAAGCAATTTCATTAATTGTTGCAATAATTTTGTCAATTTCTTTTGATGCTTCACTAATTTCATTCATGGAATCAACCATTTCATGCATCTTACCATTACTTTCTAAAATGGCATTTCCAAGCTCATCCACCCTTCCACTAATTTCTTTTGCAGATTTTGAATTATTTTCTACCTGTTCAGATACACCTGCAACTGTTGCTGTCAGTTCCTCTACTACTGCCGCCTGATTTGTAGCTCCATCTGCAAGATCATTAGAACTTGATGCTACCTGGTCTGCTGCACTTGAAACTTCATTGGAAACATTTTGAATTCCTTTAATCGTTTCTCCTATACTTTTTTCAAATTGCATAAAAGAATTTAAAATTCCGACAAAATCTCCCCGCCACTCTACTTCCGGTTTAACATCAAAATTTCCTTCTGCAAACAATTTCATTGCACGGTCAATATCGTCTACATAGCTTCCCAGGATACGGATTGATTTACGCATACTGTGTGCCAGTCTTCCAATCTCATCTTCTGAACGATAATCCAGTGTACTGTGTAAATTTCCTTCTGTCAGTTCCTTTGCGACATCCTCAACTGCCCGTAAAGGTTCAAGAATTGTATCCAGGACTTTTTTACCTGTTTTCTTTGTCAGTATCCATGCCAAAAATAAACACACTATAATACATACAATTCCTGCTATAGCAAAAGTAAATGTAGTTCTGGAAGCCCTGCTGCTCTCCTGGTCTGTCACATCATCTAATCTTATTGCGATTTCCACCGCTTTATTTAATGCAGGTGTGCAATCATTCATGATTTCATCAACTGCTTTTTCCTTATCACCACTTTTAATTTTTTCTATAATAGAATAACCAATGTTTCCCCAATCCGAAAGGGCTGATGAATATTCCTCATAATCTGAGTCAGGAATAATTCCGGTTCCCTTTAAATTTTTCAGTTCAGAATCAACTTCTTTCAGCAGCTTTTCTACTGTTTTCTCATAACCGGCATATGAAGAAGTATCATCATTTAATGCCATTTCCCTGATATTTCTTGCTGCCGCATTCACATTAATTCTACATATTTTTACTGCCTGATCTGCTACAGTAACATTTTCTATATAATGTACCATATTAGCAAATAAAACACCTATGACCACTATAGAAAGCAAGCCTGAAATTAACATCATAATAATGACTTTTCTGTAGCCATAGTTTATCCTTTCCTGCAGATGCATGTTTTCTAATTTACTTTTCATTTTATCTTTTTGTGAAAACATTGATTCTTATTTCCTTTCTCTTTATTTTAATTTTTTCTAGACCTTGTTATATCAGAATTTTTTCAAAAGTCAACGACTTTTCAGCTTTAATTTTCAAATTCTATTTTTTTGATAAAATTTAACACTTCCTGCTTTGGTTTTTCGTCATTTTTAAAGACAGCTATTTACAGTATTTTTCTATAAAAACGGCCGCACCATCTTCTATAGCAGCAAAAGCCATCTTATCGTCTGGCCATGATTTTCTGAGTGCCACATAAGAAATCAGAAAATTTGCAAGCCAGCCGGCCGGTACAGCAAGCCAGACAAATGCAATGCCAAAACGCGGTGCGAGTATCAAAGCAACTGACAGACGAATTGCAAGATTTACCATATTTGCAATGAGAAATGGACGCATGATTCCAAGTCCCCGAAGAACTCCGTCTGTTGCCATCTTGATACCCATGAAAATGAAAAAGAAGCCGAGCCATCTCATATAATCTCCAGACACCTGATATGCCAGCGCTGTTCCATCTTTACCCAGAAATAATGAGGAAATCTGTGTATGCAGTGTTTCAATGACTATAAAAGCAAGGACTGCAAAACATAAATCTAACACCAGTGCAGCGTGGTATCCTTTTTTTATACGCCCGATTTTCTTTGCGCCAAGATTCTGGGAAACATACGGAGAGACTGCATTGCCTATGGACACAAATATCAGTGAAAAAACATTCTCTACCCTCATCGTTGCCGCATAACCTGCAAGAGCCTGTGTACCAAACGGATTTACAACCGCCTGTACAATCATCATACCAATTGACACTGTTGACTGCTGGAGGACCGACGGTACAGCAATGCGGAGTATGGAATGTAATTCCCTCCCGTCAAACCAGCGAGCCGGACTCTTATACTGGCGTATCCGGTATAAAAAGATTAAAAACGAAAATACTGCCGAAATGCCTTGTGCAATAAGCGTGGCTAGGGCTGCACCGAATACGCCCAGACCAAGGCCTGCTACCATCCAAAGATCCATTATAATATTCAGAACAGAAGAAAAAATCAAAAGGCATAATGGAATCTTTGATTCACCGATTGAAGTAAACATCGTTGAAAGAATGTTGTACATAAACAGAAACGGAAATCCCACAAAATAAACACGAAGATATAGTACTGCTTCCTCCAGTATATCAGCGGGTGTCTGTAATAAGTCCATCATGGAACGTGAAAAACAAAAGCCAGTAACTCCCAGAAGTATACTAAGAACCAGAAAACTAATCAATGATGTTGATACGATTGTTTTCATTTTACTATAATCTCTGGCACCAAAATAACGGCTCACAAGTACACCTGCACCTACACCTGCACCAAGTGCTATACAAATGAATACATTCGTAAGGGCAGCACAGGCACCAACAGCCGCAAGGGCAGAAGATCCAACAAACTGACCCACAATGATTGAATCAGCCATATTGTAGACCTGTTGAAAAAAGCTTCCGAAAATCATTGGCATTGCAAAAACAGTCAGTGCTTTAAGGGGTGCATCTGTAATTAAATATTCATCTTTTGACATGATTTTCTTCCTCTGTAACTATTTTAAAGCACTATTACTACGGCATCAAGTCCCTCAACTTTTCCGTCAAACAGTTCTTCTCCAAGCAAATTATATTTTCCCTCATACTCATTAAATCTCTTCTCACTGCTGCTGCAGTTAAAAATCAATGCCATGGTCTCTTCACTATTTTTTCTAATCAGAACAATGGTTTCTTCCTCATCCCTTGTGATTGCCTCAATCAATTCACCTTCTACGATACATTTATATTTTTTTCGAACCTGTAACAGCTGTTTATACCATTCAAACATCTCTTTATCCTGGTATTCTTCATCCCAGTACATGCCACGTCTGCAATCCGGATCGTTTGCTCCCGGCATCGCATACTCATCTCCATAATAAATCATCGGCATTCCCGGCAATAACAATTGAAAAGCTGCTGCCAAATGCTGCTTTTTCTTATTATTCTTACATAAATGTAAAAATCTTGCTGTATCATGGCTGTCTATCAGATTCCACATAAGAGGATAACATTTCTTATTTAAGCGTCCTTTCAAATATCCAAGATTCTGTATAAACTGGCTGACCGTAATCTTTTCATCTGCAAGCAGATCTATCATATTCAGATAAAACGGATAATTCATGACCGTATCCCATTCATCTCCTTCAAGAAAATCTCCTGCATAATGCCAGATTTCTCCAATTATCAGCATATCTTTCTTTACTGCCTTAACTGCTTTTCTAAAATTCTTCCAGAAAAAATGACTGATTTCATCTCCTACATCCATTCTCCATCCGTCTATATCGCATTCCCTGATCCAATAGCATGCAACATCTGTAATAAATTTTTCAACTTCAGGATTTTTCAGATTTAATTTTGGCATTCCACCATAATAACCAAAGCATTTGAAGTTTGGAATCTCTCCCCTTTCACTTTTAAGTGGAAATTCATCAATAAAATACCAGTCCAGATATTTAGATTTATTTCCTTTTTCTAAAATATCTTCGAATGCAAAAAATTCCTTTCCTGTATGGTTAAACACCGCATCCATAACCACTTTCATTCCATATTCATGTGCTTTTTGTACCAGCTCTTTAAGATCCTCTGCTGTTCCGAATGAGGGATCTATCTGATAATAATCAATGGTATCGTATTTATGGCTTGAATTTGATTTAAAGATTGGTGTCATATATAAAACATCAATTCCAAGACTATGGACATAATCCAGATGTTCTATAATTCCTCTGAGATCACCATGCAGATTATCCATAGACGTAACCGGTGCTTTATACCATACTTCCTTGTCTACCGGCTGTGATGATGCAAAACGGGACGGAAAAATCTGATATACGACCTTATTTTCTGCCCACTTTGGCACCACAAACATTTCTTCCTCCCGTAGATTCTGCGGGCAGTCAAACATTCTGTCCCTGTTTGTAATACATTCCTTACTAAACTCATAATTGCCGTAATATACTTTTTCCCCCTGCATGTCCGTAAATTCAAAAAAATAACGGAGACATATCAAATGCATCTGTATCTGCGCTTCATAATAATCCTGAAACTGTGAGGTCGCAACCTTCTTCATTGGAATTGTCTTTCGCGTATCCTTCCATTCCATTGGTATATACTTATCCTCATAATGAAGAATTATTTCCTTTATATCATCTCTTTTTACCTGGATGCGTATCACAAATAAATCCTTATCTATTGCATAGCAGAATCTTTTGTCCATATCATGAATAATTGCAGAGTATTCCATTCATTTTCTCCTTTACATATTCTGTTTTCTTCTTTCGTATTACTTACTTTTTCTATATCTTAACGTGATAATCCTGGCTTGTCTATAGATAACTTCCTCTGCAGCTTGCCGATTGACAAAAATATCCGAATCTCTGTTATCCGTCTTTTATGTCAATGACATTTTCTCCTTTTCCCTGAACGAAAAAAATCACCCAGACTAGAATTTTTAATCTAATCTGAGTGATGCTTCGTCAGGCCTGTTTTCATCTCTGTAAAGCACCTTTCAGTGCTCGTCCGGTGCTCGGAGCACCCGGAGGATGTAACCATTCCGTTCCATCGAGTTCACACAGTTGGCCACCATTACGATTCAGCTTGTAACAATGATCACTTGGTTTTCTTATTAGATTAACTATATTATAACGTGCTGTAGGTCGGATGTCGATGATTTTTTGACCATATTTATTGTTTTATATGTTACTTCTCTATTAGTTCTGCAAACTAGAATTGAGATTTCATATATTCCAAAGGATTTAATAACTGTTATATTTTATTATCAAATATCTCTCAATCCCTTGAAAACACAAAGTTTATCGCAGGTGAGCTTTCCCTTATTGTTTCCCTTGCGTTATATCGTCCCACCAGTGTTTACGAACTCTGATAAGGGCAAAAACAAGGGCAAGAAAATTATATAAAACAGTATAACACAAAATAAAAGTGACATTGTGAACTGATTGAAATGCTTCTGATTTTTGCAACAAATGATTGATTTAACGATAAGGAGATTTAATACGATGAGAACAATATTTGCAGAATACAATCCCAAGCGCAACAGTATTGATGTTTACACCTCTGTTGGCTATATGCTCCGCATTGACTGTTCTCCCACCGCAAAGGATTGTATCAAGTGCCGCCCTAAATGTGTGCCGCGATCTCCGGCAGCTTCCCGCGTCCATGCAAACTCAATATCGGCGGTTTCCAGCCCGCAGCCGAAAGAGGACGCAAGCAGCTTCCCGTCTGTCTTTTCGGGATTTAAGATATAGTCTATCGCAGCCTTTAAGGTTGATTTAATAGGGTGCGTCTTTGTAACCGCCATATCTCGTCCACCGCCTTTTTAATGTCCTCTATATCCTGCCTGTAAACCGTCCCCGTCGCATTGGCGCGTTTTGCAATTTGGTTGATGTTCCGGCTCACCGCTTGCAGTTCCCGGATATATGCTTTTGTGTCGCTTCGGTCAACGACAAGAATATACCCGTCTATCGCCATTTTACGGAAGTATGCCCCATACTGCTTTATGGGAAGCTGCTTCATCTTCTCGTCGATCAGCCGCTTTTCTTCTTCCGTAACGTAAAACTTCATCTGTATATTTCTCTTTCGGTTTTCCATTTCCGCACCGCCTTTCGGTATAAGGGTTTGGGATTATCCCAACAAGCATTTTCCGCAAACGGGTACTCGTTTGCTGTGCTTGCTATCTACTCCATACCCCCACCGAAAGGCGGTATTTGTTGCGCGTTCCTTTGATTTTGGACGCAAAAAAAGATTGCAGCCGCCATGCGCTGCAATCTCCCGATTTCTCATATTGTGAGGTTAATCCTCTGCTTTTTCGACTTCCGTTATCTCCCTTGCTGTTGCGGTTACAATCCGTATGCCTTTATCGCTCATACCGTCCAGCAGCGCGTCAAGCTGCCGCCGCCCGGTGGATTTCTCCGCATTGCTGTTCGGGAAGAAAAATTGATCTACCGAAATATGATACCGGGTTACAAGGTCATAGAATACCTGTAAACTCGGCTGTTGTCCCTTGTTCTCGATATTCGCAAGGTAGCGCGGGGAAATATATAACTCGTCGCTTACCTTTTTGCGGCTCTCGCCGTATTCATTTCTCGCGGCTTTTATAGCTGCCCCGAAAGCCTTAAAGTCGTACAATGGTACGGGTCTTTTTGCCATTTTCATTCACCCTGTTACATTTTACAGTTCACCTTTCTTTTTGGATATGTCCACACAATTCATATCATTAGGTTAAATACTTCCTGTTGTGTATTGACAGTAGACTGATTTTCTGATAAAATAAAATTTATGTAAAAGGAGGTGGCGTTTATGTTGCATAGCATGCGTATTAGATAAGCATTGAAAAAAAGGATTTTCCCATTTTCAACATGGGCTTTTTTGTCATGCTTATTTTGCGGATGCTATACAAAAAACTAACGACGTATAGATATAGTATAGACATAGTGCAAGCTATGCCTTAGTTTTGTTGTACTGCTCTGTGCATTATAAATGCAGGTCAATGCTCATGTTGAGGATTGACCTGCATTTTTTTGTGTAAAAAGGACGAGTGAAATATAATGCTTAAAAAATATTGGATAAAATGTCCGATTTGTAACGGAAAGACGAGAGTTCAAGTATTTCATAATACTGTATTAAAAGATTTTCCTCTTTTCTGCCCTAAATGCAAATTGACGCATATCATTGATGTAGAAAAATTAGAGATTGTAATCAAAAATACAGAAAAACAAACTTTTATTATTTAGAAGAAAGGATATAAAAATGAAACGTTTACCTAAATATACGCCTGCGGAAGTACGGAATGATCCATACGGATTTACTTACAAAGAAATGTCGGAAGTTATTGGCGAGAATGAAGCAAAAGCCTTATATGAAGAATTATATAAGCAATTACCACGCAAAAAAAATCTATCAATGTTGGTAAAAAATATTTGCAAAAGCAGTGATACTGAAAAGTATGTTTACGAACTGAAAGACAACAAATACATTGAAACGGTTTTTATCAAGCGGCGAGATGGTGGAACTGTTTGCGTGAGCACACAAGTCGGTTGTCCTGTTGGTTGTATTTTTTGTGAGTCCGGGCGAAATGGCTTTGTTCGTAATCTAACATCGTCAGAAATCGTACAACAGATTATATTGTTGCGTCGAAAAGTAAACCGTATCGTTTTTATGGGTATGGGAGAGCCTTTATTCAATTATGACAACTTGATAAAAGCAATCCATATTCTCCGAGATAGATATGGGCTCAACTTTCCAACCGACGGCATTACCATATCAACAGTTGGTCCGGTCGATCAATTAAAAAAATTGCGCGAGGAACATCTTAAAATTCAGTTGACAATATCTTTACACGCAGCAACACAATCTGCAAGAAATCGTATTATTCCTCACATGCGCATATATGCTATTGAAGATGTTGTTAAGCAAGCCTTATCCTATTCTGAAAGGCATAATCGCAAAATTGTCTTTGCGTATTTGCTTTTACCGGGTATAAATGACCGGCCCTCAGATGTAAGACAACTTGCAAAATGGTTTCGGGGCAAAAAAGTTATGATTAACGTGTTACAATACAACCCAACAAGCAATTCAAGAATTAAAGCACCACAGAAACGGGAAATAGTTGCATTCAAACATCAATTAGAGCAAGCAGGACTTGAAGTTACTATGAGAGTTTCTCATGGCAGAGAGATTAACGCGGCTTGTGGACAGTTAGCTAACACATATAATAAATTCAAAAAAAAATGATTAAAAGTGCCAGACGCATAGACGCAGAGCCGATAACGCATTAGGTCAAAAAACCTATGTGTTATCGGCTTTTTTATTTAATATTGCGCAAAAGCCGCTGTTCCCTATTATAGAATGGATTGCGGGTAGTGTATTAAAGTCGCCCTTTTTTAAGGATACGGCGGTATCGGGGAGGTATCGCCGTGTCCATTTTTATTTACTGTAACCCGCCTAATGCTTTGCGGTCAAAAAAAGCTATGCTCCGCAAGCGGGATATTCCGGCTATGAATGTGAACTGTCAATACATTTAGCTACTGCTTACATTTCCTTTGCGCCCGTCCGCGTCTTGCGGACGGGCGCATTTTGCTTTTTTCAACTTTTTTCTGAAAAGCGCACTCAAGAGCCATCTCCCGAACGGGTACGGAGCGAAAGGGGCAGAGAGGACAAGCCCTTAACTCCCGTCCTCTACTCCACGCGGGAAGGAGGTGAACTCTATGGAGCTATCTTCTTCCGACAAGGAAAGAATACAACATCAGTACGACGCATTAGCAAAGAAAACTTTGGTCGGCGAAGCGAAAAGCCACCGCCGCACTCTTGCGAAACGCGCAGCACGCGAAGTTACTTTTTCGGATTTGAGCGAAAGCGAACTCGCGCAGCTTTTCACAACGGACGAATACGAAAGCGATTATTTCCGTTTTCAAGTGTCCGGCTTTGATGTACTCGTCAAAAATGAACTGCTTGCCGAAGCCCTTAACGCTTTGCCCGAAAGGAAACGCGACATTATCCTTTTGTCCTACTTCTTGGATATGAGCGACGCGGAAATTGGCGAACTGCTGAATGTTGTACGCACGACGGTTTTCCGGCACAGGAAATCCGCGCTTGCGAAAATCAAACAGTATTTGGAGGGAAAAGCAGATGATGAATACCGTTAGGAAGTCTGAAAATCTGTTGCCGTTCCCTGTCATTTCCGCAGCGGCAAACGGCGACACAACCGCCATGTGCGCGATCTTGAAGCACTACGAGGGTTACATAGCGAAACTTTGTACCCGCACGCTGAAAGACGACGCGGGCAATACCTATTCCTATGTGGACGAGGAAATGCGTAACAGGCTGCAAGTGCGCCTTATTACCCGCACCCTTGCTTTTCATGTAGGATAATCTTTTAGCCCATGCGGGGAGCGTGTCCCCTTTCCACGCTTCCCGTTATGGGCTATTTGTCGTTCCGCAAAAGCATATCCGCTGTTGATGTGCTTTTGCAGGCCGACAAAGCCTATTGTTCTTTGACAAAGAAAGCGGCCTTTGGTGCGCAGCATAACAGGCAAACGGGTACATTCCGTCTGTACCGAGCCAGTCGGCGGGTACGCCATGACAGCTTTTCCCCATAGGGGAAAAGCCGAGCGAGAACTACCGCGCCGTAAAACAGGTTTAGCAGCTTGTGGGCGACGACATACAAGGCGGCACAATGATACTCCCGCGTTGAACACCCTCAAAGTATTGCGCGGCGCACCCATAAGCATGGGCCGGGGTGAAACTCCCGTGAGGTTGCAGCTAACAACCGCCCGTTTTTGCCTTTTGACGAATATAGTTTATCCATACAGGAAAAGGAGGTTTTTCTAATGGATAAAAAACAGACAATTACAACCGAACGCAAAATAGGGAAAATCACCTATCTTGTTCAAGCGTTGCCGAGTGAAAAGGCAACCGATACAATCCATAAAAAGATTGAGAAACTCATTGTAAAGGATTTGCAGAAAAAGCCCGGAAATCCGGGATTTTTAGCGTCCGAGTAGTGCATTAGGCGGCGGGATATGGTATAATGATAGCAACACATTATACCTGTTTATTCGGCTGTCGGAAAGGAGGACTAATGTTACAGTCGAATAAAATCACCGCCCTTTACTGCCGTTTAAGTCAAGAGGATATGCAAGCCGGAGAAAGCGGAAGCATACAGCACCAAAAAATGATACTTCAACGCTATGCGGACGAACACCATTTTTTGAACACAAAGTTTTTTGTGGACGACGGATTTTCCGGCGTGAGTTTTGAGCGCGAGGGGCTGCAAGCGATGTTGCAGGAAGTGGAAGCCGGACGAGTGGCGACGGTCATTACCAAAGACCTTTCCCGTCTTGGCAGAAACTATCTGAAAACGGGCGAACTCATAGAGATTGTATTTCCCGAAAACGGAGTACGCTATATCGCGATCAACGACGGAGTTGACACAGCGCGGGAGGATAACGAGTTTACCCCCTTGCGGAACTGGTTTAACGAGTTTTACGCCCGCGACACAAGCAAGAAAATCCGCGCAGTTAAACAGGCACAGGCGCAAAAAGGCGAGCGCGTCAACGGGGAATATCCATACGGCTATATCCCAGACCCGAACAACCGCCACCACCTTATACCCGACCCGGAAACCGCGCCGATTGTCAAACAGGTTTTCGCTATGTTTGTTAGCGGCGTGCGTATGTGCGAAATCCAAAAATGGCTTGCGGAAAACAAAGTCTTGACGATTGGAGCGTTGCGCTATCAGCGTACAGGACAGGCGCGGTATCAGCGGGCAATGATCGCCCCCTATACTTGGCCGGACAAAACGCTCTATGACATATTAGCAAGGCAGGAATATTTAGGGCATACCATAACCGCGAAAACTCACAAGGTATCCTACAAGTCGAAAAAGACCCGGAAGAACGAAGAAGAACAACGCTATTTCTTCCCAAACACCCATGAGCCGCTTGTTGACGAGGAAACCTTTGAACTTGCGCAAAAGCGGATTGCTACCCGCCACCGCCCGACAAAAGCAGCGGAGATTGATATTTTTTCCGGCTTGCTGTTTTGCGCTGGTTGCAGACATAAGATGTATTACCAACAGGGCGTAAATATCGAGCCGCGCAAGTTTTCCTATTCTTGCGGCGCATGGCGCAACAGGGCAAGGACAGGCAGCGAGTGTACCTCTCATTATATCCGCAAAAACGTACTTCTTGATTTAGTGCTGGAAGATATGCGGCGGGTTTTGCGGTATGTTAAGGAACACGAACAGGACTTTATCTGTAAAGCTACCGAGTACGGCGACATGGAAGCGAGAAAGGCATTAGCGCAGCAGCAAAAGGAACTTTTCAAAGCACAGGCGCGTATGACCGAACTTGACACGCTTTTCCGCAAGCTGTATGAGGACAACGCATTAGGCAGACTGACAGATGAACGGTTTGTGTTTCTAACTTCCGGCTATGAGGACGAAAAGAAATCCCTTGCCGCAAGGATAGACGAGTTACAACAGCAGATCGCAACCGTTACCGAGCGAAAAAGGGATATATCAAGGTTTATTCAGATTGTCGGGAAATACAGCGACATACAGGAATTGACCTATGAAAACGTCCATGAGTTTATCGACCGTATTTTGATACATGAATTAGACCGGGAAACCAACACCCGGAAAATCGAAATCCATTATAGCTTTGTCGGACAGGTTGATACCGAGCAGGAGCCGACGCAAGTTGTCAACCATGACCGCCGCAACATGGTAGATGTAAAAAGTATCGCTATCTAACCCCAGCAAATGTCAGCCCCGTTATTTTATCCGTTTCCTCAATTTTAGCCGTTAGCATTATGATTGGATAAGTGTATTTCTTTCGGATAAGCTGGCAAAGTGAAAAGCCGTTCATATCCGGGAGCATAATATCCAGAATGGCAAGATCAATGTCGCCGCTTTCAATACACGACATGGCATCCGTTGCGCAGTAAAATTTATAAACGACGTAATTTTCGTTTTTCAAGTAGACCTCCAACAGATCCGCTATATCTTGCTCGTCATCTATAATCAATATCTTTTCAGACATATTTTCAACTCCTTTGCTCATATTTCCAATTAAGTATAGCAAATACAACATCTAAATTCACAATGGATTGCCTGAGAAATTATTAAGATTTTCCTAACTTTCGAATTTAGGCAACTCAAAATGCTAACGTAATTTACATATCAGTTTTTTATGTGTCATACATATTCTCCAATATACTTCCATATAATGCACAGATTGACTTCACAATTGCATGCCATGAAATATCAGCAGCATAAGAATAATTTTTTTGATATGTTTTCCATAAGGTCTCCATAACCGGACTTGATTCAATTTCATCAAATATTTCTCTTATATCCTCAGCTTCTATCAGGTCTAATGTTCCCCTTTTTTTGGCTGTAGCCACAAGTGCAGTCCATAAAACTTGTTTTTGGAGTTGTTCTCCATACAACTTTTGTAAAATATAAATATCATAAAAATCTCTCATTCGTGTATTTGTAACGTTTCGACTAACAACAGTTTCCAATTTTTCAGCCAATACCGTTTCCAGATTATATGCCCATACCTCAATAGTGCGGTCTTCAAGCATAAGATTAAATTTGTACTTGATTTCTCTTGGTGTAATTACATCCCCTGTAGAAATATCAATCTTTAATGGTGTGATTACACCATCAAATTTCGTTTCCATGCTTACACGAACACCAGGATAATCTGCTTCTTCCATGATTTCCGATATCCGTTTGACCCGAAATGAAACACCATCGTCCAGTGGAATTGATATAATTTGGGATATAATCATTTCTACATCCTCCACACTAACATTAGTGCCTTTTATGGTAGCATCCAGATCCATAGTAGCTCTGGCATCCAGACCAACCATTGCCGCCACAAGCATTCCACCTTTTAATATAAACTGGTTTTTATACTCTGATAAAGAAATTCGTTCTAAAAAACGTTCCATCATATAATTCCGCATCAAAATCTGTGCATCTGCGGATTTTTTCTTTGACATATTACGAATTAAATCCTTTAATTGTCTTGCCGTTGTTATCATCTAAAGTAACACCTCCAAATATGGTCTAAGTATGTTTTCAACATGAAACATAGCTGCGTATTTCATAAGCATCCGTAAGTTTTTATCCTTACGTTTTGCATATTGTTTCAATGCGTCTTGAAAGACCTGCATTTCAACATTTTTTCTGCTACGAAGCAGATCACAAATTGTTCTCTCCATGTCATAAACGGGAACGGAATGTCCGAATGATGTCTGCATAGCTATGATTCCTATTTCATGTAAATCCTTTTTTACTGTGTACACTTGAAAACCGTCTTCCTGCAAACGACTTGGATTATATCCAGTTCTTACTGTTATGGTGTATTTCAAAGGCTCTCTGTCCGTTAAATCATGAAAAAACAATGCAGTTTCATGAGAAAATACAGCTTGACCACAACGTAAATGCAAAAGGTACATTGCATCTGTCCACGTATCCGGCGATACATACACACCATGAGCAGCTTGTTCTAATCCTCGTTCCTTCACATATGCATAAAACACAGACTTACTAATTCCATTATTTAGAACTTGAAATGTCTGAATTGTCCCTCCACATTCACGCAACAACAAATCTAATTTTTCAAACTGAGTCATATGCTTTCTCCTTTCGTGCTAATATGATAATATATATTAGCACAAAAGTAAAGACATATAGTACCAATAAAATATCGGTATTTTTGTTTTAATGATATCCCCTTGTTTCTCGCCATCCCTTTACATACCACCTGATTCCAACATATACCAGTTGCACGAATAATAAGAGAAATAGCAGATTGATTGGCAATGTTGTCTTTATCCACTTCCCAAAGTAGATAGCTGTTGCCATGCTTATAAGTATTACCATTATGGTAATCATATCCCAACAGCACTTCTTATATAACTCTGCAATCTTTATCTCTATAAATGCTACAAGTATTCCAGCACCCACCAAACATCCACCGCAGATCAGTATTCTTATCAGCCAATATACAATTCCGGCAACGACAGGATTGGATATTCCATTACTAATCTGTGCCATGTTCTTTCCTATCAGTATAATCCACCCTGCAATGGTCTGTATAAAAGTGGCGATTGTATCAAAGAATACCACGCAATCAGAAATAAATATTTTTGACCGTATCATCTGAAAAAGAGTAGTTGATACGGAATACCATATCAGCAGAAACATCAATGCTTCATACATGGCTGTTTTTGTTTTATATCTGCCTGCCAGTTTTTCTCTCTGCGTATCATACTTTTCCTTGGCTTTCAGATAAGCTGTCAGGTTACAGTTCCCACACTTTTGATAGAGTACCGGCTTTTCAACCGGTATCTCTACTTTTTTCTGATGAGAGAGTGCATAGTCCCGTTCCTGTTCTACCTGCCTTAGCTTATCTTGACATTCCTCTGTCATGATTTCGGCAGCGTGCGTTTTCTCTTTCTCGCTCTGCAACAATTCTTTTGTTTTCCTCAAGTCGTTCTTTAAGGCTTGAATGTTCCCTGCTCTGTTCTCGCTGTTTAACCTCTCGTTCAAGGTCAGCGATTCGTCGAGCTGCATTTTCAGTTCCCGGATAGTCCTGTCTTTCTGGTCGAGTTCTTCCTGCATCTGCTCTGTCAGCAGAAGCAACTCTTCCAGTTGATCGTCGCTCTTTGAGTTTCTTAATTCGTTCATCAATCGACCTTCCTTTCTCTAATTGCTGTTCAAGTTCAACAATTCGCTGTTCTGTTTCTGCAATAGCCGGTTCTCGCTGTTTAATTTCTGTGCCAATTCCTGCCATTGCTGATTTTCGTCTGTGAGTTTCTGTATCTGGTCTGTCTTTTCTTCCAGAAGCATCAACAGTTCTTCTGTATTCGGCAAGATTTGTAGCAGCTCTGATAATTCGCTCTCTAATTGCTGCAATCGTTCTTCCTGCTCCTGAAAACACATCAGCTTCTCGTCCTTTTCCTGTATCTCCTGAAGCATCTCTGCCATGATATTCTGCTGTTCCTCTATCTGTGTAATCATTGCTTCCATCATGGGAATTACTTCTTTGCTTTCTTCTAATGTCATTCAACCACTCCCTCCACATCGACAATGCACCGGATACCTTACCAAAGGTTTCAATTACCTTTTGCAATAGTGCATTTTGTTTTTTAATCATCTGGTTTTCCTCTACCTTCCATGAACCATTCCATATCTGTCCGGTGAGATATTTTTCCTCAATCTTTCTTGCATCCGCACCCTCATGAATCGTAGGGATTTTTAATTTGCCCTGTCTTTCATAAGAGCGGTGGTCAATATGATTGTCTATGGATAAATGTCGGTTACACGTCTTAGCCCATTCGCTTCGCCATAACTCACAATTCTTTGGATTACTCCAGTCGGTAGCATCGGTCAGAACACGTTTCCATTGTTTTCTGTTTCTTGCCCCGACTTTCTGTACTCCGTTTTCATCAAGTACCGGAATACGGATTCCATGCCGGTCAGGATTTTTCTTATCCTGCCACCAGTCCGGGTGGGATTCATCAACCACGATATTTCCGTCAGTATCTCTGACAAAATCCCAGTCCTTGACTTCTTTGTTGCCCCATGAGTGATCTGGATTGAATGGTCGCATGGTTACAAGTAAATGCACATGTGGGTTCCCGTCGCCCTTATCGTGTATGCTCCAGTCGGCACACATTCCCTCGTCCACGAAAGTCTTTTGAATATATTCGGTTGTATAATCAATCTGTTCCTGTCTGCTCCATTCTTTCGGCAGGGAAAATTCAAATGAGCGTCCAAGCTGTGCATCTGCATTTTTTTCTATCTTCAATACCTCATTCCATAGACGCTGTTTCTGAAATGTGATTTTAAACTTTTCCAGTGCGGCATCTTTATCATCCGCTCTTTTATAACGGATAGACTGTTGAAACCTTTTTATATTTTCTTCCGGTACATGCAGCCATTCAGGAGGTGCATTTTCGCACATCATCAGACTGGTGTAGACGACTTCCTTTTTGGAAGTATAGTAACTGATTCTGCCTGTTTCCTCATTCTTCATCACATCTCCATTAAGATATGCCGATGCGGATATGACAGATTTTCCTTTACTGCGCCCGACAATCTTTACTGTAAAGTGAAATATCGCCATGATACGATTCCCCCTTTCTGCCGTATCCGGCATTGATTTCCGACAGCATCTTCTTCTGGTTTGGCAGAAGTGAAGCTGTCGGAACGCCCTCTGCGCAAGAGTGCCCCCTGCGGCATGAGCAGGTCTGGCTGAAAGCCCCGCCGACGGAACGAGCCCGGCAAGCGTAAGCGCAGACCGGTTGCCACTTGTGGCAAACTTATAAGGACGACCTCTGGTTGTCCATAAGTGCGCCCTTCATTCAAAGGCAATGAAGGGAATGGAAAAACCACTCCCTCCGCCATTACACTTCCTCCATATCTGTAAGTGGCTCTTTCTGCATCGCCTTTGAGAAAAACTTTCCGTTTGTTTCCTGCCTTTTTAAGAAGCCTATCAACTTTGGTAAATCTTCCTCCTCAATCGGACAGCCAAGAACCGATTCCACTGCGCCACCAATCTGACAGAGCCTATGGGTTCGTTTTTTACTTTCTTCCGCTTTCTTTCGCTTTTCCAGTTCCTTCCGCTGTGCAATGAGCTTTTTTGTAGCTTCAATGCTTTCCTGTTCCTTTTTCTCTAATGCACGTATTCTTTCTTCATAAGTCTTTGTTGATTTCGCCATATCGTCTTCATCCTTTCTTTTTCCGATAAACAACAGTTCCCGGTTGCATATCAGGAGAAGCACATGGTATAATCCTCTTGCGTGTAGGTATATCATGGCTTCGGTCTGATAGAACCTTTGGCGGTTTCTTAGGAAGCCGCCTTTTTAAGTTGCCACATTTCTTGTGACAGCTTTTACATTTCCTTTATCCCTCAGATCACGCCCCTCGTTGGCTTCCATGAACTTTTCCAGAATGTCAGTTTTAATAAGGACTTTTCTTCCGACTTTTAATACCGGAAGCTTCTTCCATTCAACCAGCTTTCTCAAAGTGTTTCTGCCAATTCCTGTATAGTCGGCTGCTTCCTCGATGGATAATGCAATCTTTCTTTCCGTCATCTTGTCACCTCCTATTAAATTGCATTATGCAATTTTTGTTGTGCTGTTAGTATAGCGGTTTTATATTGCGTTGTCAAGCGTTATGAAATTTTAAAATTAATCATTAGATTGCATATTGCAATTACGTGAGGTACATGATATAATTCATACATACCGAAAAAGGAGGCAATCAGCATGAAAGATAAAGAATTACGCAAGCTGATAGGTAGCAGGGCAAAACAACGTCGTCTGGAATTAAATCTGACACAGCCTTATGTTGCAGAGAAGATGGGAGTTACAGCTTCCACAATCCTGCGTTATGAGAATGGTTCGATTGACAATACCAAAAAGATGGTGCTGGAAGGTCTTTCGGAAGCACTTCATGTATCTATTGAATGGCTCAGAGGTGAAACCGATGAATACGAAACCGATATTACGGATAAGAAAGAATTACAGATTCGTGATGCAATGGGCGATATTCTCAAACAGCTACCTCTCGACCTTAGTAAAAAGGAAGATGCTTTTTCAAAAGATTTACTGCTGTTAATGTTAAAACAATATAACCTGTTTCTGGAATCATTCCAGTTTGCCTGCAAGAATTACAAGGGCAGCAC
>NZ_QTZI01000008.1:0-148072 GCF_003462605.1 Roseburia sp. OM04-10BH | reverse complement strand
ATTCAGGGAGCAAGATCAGACTTTGATGTGGTAGCAGAGGAAGTGGCGGATATTGAGAGAGAACTATCTGCTTATCTTGATGTGGGCAGATTTTCTACAACCTGTATGGAAAGCTGCTTTGACAATGCGCTTGCCGGAGTGCAGAATGTCCGCACACAGATAGGGGAATATGAAGAGGCACACAGCCATGCAGATATGTATCCCATCGATATGATGATAGGCTATCTTCGCAGTATTATTGGTGGACAGTTAGGTGGCAGTAGTGCTACAATCAGTGCATATGATGCATCGGTTGTGAATGCAACAGAGTCTTTTCAGCTGGCACAGATGATGGATGGAATGTTAAGTACATATCTCGAACAGGTGAAGGACAGGGTAAACTCCTGTGAGGAGTTCTATGAACTGCAGCAACAGCAGTGGCAGGAATCTATCCGGCTGAGAACAGAAGAAGGCATTGTGAAGACGATTGCCGGAGTCGGAACCATGATTCTGGGAGGAATGCTTGTCGTAGCAACCTGTGGTATGGCACTTCCACTGGTGACAACCGTTGGAGTTGTAGCAATTGGATTAGGCACAGCTTCATATGGATGTGCAAATGCAGTAGAAGGAAGTCAGGATATATATGCGGGAGTGACAGGAGACCCAAGGCTGGTATCGGTTAATCCAATCCGTGATACAGTATTTGCCAGTAATCCGGACCTCTATTATTTAATAGGAAATGTTTTGACAATCGCTGCTTCTCTGATACTGACAGGAGGAATGGCGGCTAATGCAGCAGTAAGTGCAGGAACATCCATCGGCAGGGCAGTAGTGACAGAGTATGTCAAGCAGGGACTGACAATGGCAGCCAGCAGCTATGTGGAAAAGAGCATGACAGAAGCAACCAACAGTCCACTGGCAGGCTTTGTAGTTGGCTCACTAACCGGAATAGCAACATATGGAACGCTCAGTGAGGCAGAGCTGGAAGTAGTAAATAACGTAAAAAGACCGCAGCAGTTGGGAAATGTAGGGGAGAGTGGTATAGACTTTGTATACGATATTGTAAAGGGGGTAGAGAATGGAGATGTTCCATTAAGTAATAACATTCAAAAAGGTAATTATGGTGAGATGAAGATGGATGTGTATTTTAAAAGTCAAGGATACGAGAGAATAAGTCTCGATAGAGTGACCGATTTGAATACTCCAACGCATCATGGAATTGATGGAGTATATTATAATCCAGATGGTCATCCACCATACATAATTGGAGAGGCAAAGTATGGTAGCTCAAGGTTGTCAATACTGGCTGATGGAACTCCACAGATGAGTGATAAATGGATAATTGATAGATTAGAAAATGCTGTTGGTGAAGAGATTGCCAATGATATTAAAATGGAAATGATTTTAAATCCAGATAATGTAGGTTCTACATTGGTTCATGTCTCATCAGATGGTGGAATTGATATAACAGAATTAATTGATGGAATCAAACAATAGGAGAATGAAAAATGAGAGATAGAATGAAAGATGAACATTATTTTAACACTTTAATCCAAAAGGAAAGAAAATATATAATAATGTTCGAAGATGCCGTAAAAAAAACAGCTCTTGAAAAAGGAGAATTAGATAGAAGTACTCGTAATGGATATAGTATTTTAATTAATTCCTATGAAAAAGAAATCAATTTATTATATTCTTCAGGAGAAAATTTGGAAACGATTGAAGAATGTTACAAAAAATTATTGTTTTATTATAGCAAGATGTGGGACAGAAAATATGGCTATATTGAGTTGGTAAAAGTGCTTTCATTGGGAGTATTGTTCAAAGTTAATAGGAGTGACATATTTGAATTAGAGCAGAGGCTTATATCTGAAAAGTTTGATGACTATTTAGTCAATTTCTTGATTAAAGAAATTGATTCTACTTGGGAGAGAGAAGGAGTTGAGTTTGAATTTGAAGTATACGAATGCTTAAAAAAAATTTTGGATAATGATGAAATAATAGCTTGTGAAGCATTGAAAGAGTATTTACAGGAAAAATGGTACGAAATACATAGGGAATGTGCTTGGTATGATAGTCATAAATCAAGCAAAAATGTGTATTATGGGTATTGGAGTTTTGAAGCAGGTGCTATTGCTAAAATACTAAATCTGGATGATAGTAGCTTAAAGGATGTACCATATTATCCCTATGACTTGGTTCACTATAAAAAATAAAATTTATTATGGTTGTACAAGACAGTTTCAACTTTTGTGTAAATCATATAGTGAAATAATTAATATAGTTGGTATTATTCTGAGTATTGCCCCAATCCAAAGACAGGTGCTATATCTAAAACGAAGGGTAGAGGGCATGGACAAGCCAATATTGAGTTTTTAGAAACTAATGGACTGGAATACAATATTTCCAGATGCTACGTCGCAACCATAAAATATAAGGAGAAATTTCCTGATTTGGACATAACAAAAGATATCGATTTGGCAGAAGAGTATATTTCCGGGAGCATTACCCAGCCAGAAAGTATCTAAAGGGTAAGACCGTGGAAGATTTGTGTAAGGAATTTGTTCCAGTAAGCGATAATAAATGTTCTATAAAGATTTGCGGAACAAGTCCCCGTATGTTGGAGTTGCTAGTAAAATTTTGCCGAGGTGGGAATACGAAACAAGCCTTTCTGGATGTAAAGCTGTTCCTGCGAAAACTCAGGAGATACCTTGCCAAGCAGATTGATATTACTGCTGGTATGAACCTATATTTTTTCGGTTGAGATAATGAGTATGGAAGACTTTTTATGTGGGTTGTTAAGTAAGGAGATAGTATGTCCTATTTTTCCTGATGATTTCATTTTAGAATAAATTATTATGAAACAATATAATTTTAATTATGTGAGAGTAATAATTTTTTGATATTTTCCTTAACGCTTTAAAACACCCATGTTACAATGGTATGCAACAGATGGAATATGGGGATGAAAATTTCTCATTCTACCTAAACAAAAACACATAATAGGAGAGGTTCCGTAGCTGCTATGGGCTATGGTGCATTTCCTATTTTTCTGTTACAGGGCAATCCAGATGATACAGGTATCATCAAAGGGTATACCAAGACATTCAGCTTTTCGAGCGTATTATGAGAAACGTAAAGCAGAATGTAAATCTAGCCAGCATTGATTTGTATATCCCAACGTTTAATCGGTGTTATTTATGGGATGTTAAAGAACAGTACGGAGTACCGTATGCCGATAGTGGGAAATGATGGTGGAGATAGGTAGAGAAAATAGCAAATATGTGGTAAAATTTTAGGCAGATGCAATGGTCAGCAGAAAGACAAATTGATGTTGGTGAGGTAATAGATACTCTTAAAAGCAGAGGTTTTTTATTAACTGATAAAAATATATATTTCTTAAAAAAATATGGATTATTAGAATTTGAATTGGAAAATAGAATGAATTATTTAAAGATACAGTTCATAAAAATTTTAATCCATTAAAAGCAATTGGAAAAAATCTGTATAAAGAAAGTTTAAAATATTTAGAAGATGAATATCATCATTTGTTAGCATTACAAGAAAAAATTAATACATATATATCTTTTCTTGAAGAAAAACAGTATAATGAGATATACAAAGAGGATGATATAGAGTATGGAATTATTGAAATTCATTTTTTGTATAATATTACATCGAATGCAGAGAAGTTTTTACAGTCGGTTCAAAATGTAGTCGCAGAGCTTGGCATTAAAATATAGTATTCTATTTCAGGAGAATAAATTATGAAACTTGATAAAAATCAACAGAAATTGTTAATTAGTTCAATACGTACAATTGTAAAGAAAAAGGGGTATAGAATAAGGGATAATAGTATTTATACAACTCGGGAAAATGCATATATATTTTGTGATTTTCTTATTGTTAATTCTCAGAAAATGATATATCGGATGTATATTAAAGAATATGACTATGATAATATTTTCTGGAAAATCATGCAAATGGAAGATAATGCGAAGCATAGTGATTCTTTAAGAGCATGTGGAGCATTTAGGGCACCGTCCGTATTATTGAAAAAGGGTGAAATGGAGCTTACAAATCAGTATGATGAACAAGCAGAATACCTTGTAGGGTTATTAGATGAGTATAGTCATAAGTTTATGCAGAATTATAATATTGATGAATACATAATTCATGAAGAAAATGATGTGGACGATAAAATATTGGAGTGTTTAGCATATTTGCATATGGGAAAAACGAAAGAAGCTATAGAAATAGCACAAGATTCGATTGCAAAGGGGGATGAGGGGGAATATAAAAATGAAGGAAAAACTTTTTTTGAATGGCTTTTATTAGAAGTGTAGAATATTTAATTTTCGCAACTTTTGTTACAGTGTAGATTATTACTAATTAGGATTTTAAAATATTTAAATATAAGGGAGGAAAAGTATAATGGTATCGTAATTTAAGACACTTCAAGAGACATTTCTTAATGAATCTGATATACTGTAAACACTACAGAAAGAAGGATTATTATTATGTCTCGAACAAGAAGAAATTTCTCTGCCAAATTCAAATCAGAATTAGTGATTGAACTGCTCAAAGGAGAAAAAGACTTAAATACAATCGCAACCGAAAACAATATTCAGCCGAATCTTCTCCGCAACTGGAAGAAGGAGTTCCTCGATAAAGCATCCGTGGTTTTTAATGACACACGAGAGGATAATCTGAAAGAAAAACTCGCTTTAGAACGCAAGGAAAAAGCTGAATATGCGAAAAAAGTTGGCCAGCTCACCATGCAGGTGGATTGGTTGAAAAAAAAATCTGAAGAAACACTTGGACCTGACTACGAGAGTAAATTTAGTCCAAAACCTTTTGAAGACTAAAGAACTTCCAGTTAAAACAGGAGCTACACTTCTTGATATCAATCGTACCAGTGTTTATTACAAGGGCATGCCCATATCTCAGGAGGAGTTGGATTGCAAATCGATCATAGATCGATTACACACGGATAATCCGGCCTGGGGAGCACGACAACTGTCTGCTCAACTGAAGAAGCGTGGGCATCAGGTTGGTCGCCGGAAAACGCGCCGTTATATGAATGAAATGGGGATTGATCCAATTTATCCAAAAATGAACCTTTCTAAACGTATGCGACAGGCTAAAGTCTGCCCGTATCTGCTACGTAACGCCGTTATCGACCGTCCAAATCAGGCATGGTCAATCGACATTACATACATCCCCATTAAGCGTGGATTTCTGTATCTGACCGCTGTGATTGACTGGTACAGCCGCTGTATCGTTGGCTGGGAAGTCGATGATACTCTGGATACCAGAATGGTCATAACTGCGTTAAAAAAGGCGTTTATAGTGGCAAAACCTGTTATCCTGAATTCAGATCAGGGCTGTCAGTTTACAAGCAATGAGTACATGAATTTCCTCAAAGAGAACCAGATCCGTCAAAGCATGGATGGTAAAAGCCGGTGGGCTGACAATATCATGATTGAACGATGGTTCCGAAGCTTCAAGTACGAGGAAGCATATCTGACCCAATATAACAATATCAGAGAAGCACGGAAGGCAATCGGTAAATATGTGCACACTTACAACTTTGAACGTTGTCATTCTGCACTCAATAATCAAACACCGGCATCCTGCTATTATCCGATTCTGTTACTGGATGATCATGCAGCCTAAGGGGGGATTTTCTCCCCTACCCAGTTACATATATCAGTTCATTATAAAAAGCTTAGATTTTTGTCTTGACAACTGAACCACTATAAAGCAATGAAAAAAGTGTTTGAAGATTATTTTTCAGAAATACAGGCGGATATGGTGGCAATATGCCTGTAATATGTGGAAAAAAGAGCAGAGAGGATTTATATTTATTGTTCTTGCGAAAAAGGTATGCTATCAAGTGGTTTCTTTTTTTAAGTTAATGGTAAAATTGTAAAGAAGAATCGGCTAAATGATGTTATAGTAGAGGGGCAAAAAGAATACGATGTTTCGATACCTAGACAATCGCAAGCAGTTAATATTATTAATGATGATATCGTGGCTCTCAAAAAGGTATGTCAGGAACATCAAAAGGAAATGCCAACGCAGATTAAACTGGTATATGATGTTGCAGCTAATAGATTAAATGCAGATTATAAATATGACATAATATTTAGCAATGATAAAAAGAAGACCGCATATGATGTTTTAGAAGAATGGTATCAGTTAGAAAAAAGTAAAGAGGAATAATTCTGGAAAGTTGGCACGGAAAAATGGACAATCCTCTTGATCCCCAAAGATATTGTAAACTGTTTTCCATTGTTGTAAGTCAATACAAGAATAAAACATTTATATATGCTACTGATAAAGAGGAAGTGTTTATGAAATGGTATGATGAAATAGCACACCGGAATTAAAAAATATTTTGATAGAGAGAGTATTTGTTAAACCAAAATGGTGAATACAGATACTCTTTTTTGTGCTGGAAATAAGGAGTCTATCCATTTATTTAATTATATTATTACAAATTTGGGGGAGGTTCCCCCTCTTGCATTAGAAAAATTATTAGCATTTTCGAATGGCGTTAATTATGCGTTAAATGGAAAGAGATTATTATTAGAGGAGTGTCAGGCATGAATGCATGCATGTTATCGAAGCTTACTGCTGATGAAATAAAAGCAATAGATTTAGTAATTAAAACATTTGGAGTTTATTCACCAAAAACACTTGAATTAATCAGTCATTCGCAAGCCCCCTGGATTGAAAAAAGAATTGCATATAAAGATGATGAGCCGGGGAATGAAGTAATAGATGAAACATCTTTAAAAAAATATTTTGTGGATAAGCAACTGAATACAGAAGAAAAAATAGTTTCGTATATTATGGCTACGTTAAAGATATAGTTTGAATCCCACCCCTTGACACCCATAGTATAATAAGAAGAAAACCAAGGATGAGAGGATGATAATTATGAGGCGTTCCAGACAGATGTCGGAATCAATAGAACTTGGAATCGTGCTGGCGTTGGCTGGAGGATTTATGGATGCATATTCCTATATGTGCAGGGATGGAGTATTTGCTAATGCGCAGACGGGAAATATGTTATTGCTCGGAATCAATTTATCGGAGAGAAACTGGGGAATGGCATTGCATTATCTGTTCCCGGTGCTGGCTTTTGCAATCGGAATAGCATTGGCAGATGTGGTGCGGATGCACGCAAAAGATAAGAGCCTGTTTCACTGGCGGCAGCTTTCTGTATTGTGTGAAGCACTGGTACTATTTGTGGTATGCTTTTTTCCACAGAGCATGAATCTGGCAGCCAACAGTCTGACTTCACTGGCATGTGGCATACAGGTGGAGAGCTTCCGGAAGATTCATGGAAACGGAATTGCAACCACGATGTGCATCGGAAACTTAAGAAGCGGGACACAGAACTGGTGTGACTATCATTATACGAAGAATAAAGAATCCGCATTTAAGGGAATGCTGTATTATGGCATTATCCTGATGTTTATAATAGGGGCGATTATTGGAAATGCTTTTGTGAAATTACTGGCAGAAAAGGCAATTCTGATATGTGCAGCCGTGTTGTTCATGGCATTCATTATGATGTTTGTAGACAAAGAAAAAGCTTTGGAGCAGTAGTATTACTGCTTCAAAGCTTTTTTGATTGCGGTAAAGCTTTCTTTACTGATAACATGTTCCATTTTGCATGCATCTTCTGTTGCGATTTCCTTTGGCACACCAAGACTTACTAACCAGGTAGAAAGAAATTCATGACGTTCATAAATCATTTCTGCAATTTCACGACCGGAGTCGGTAAGATAGATGAAGCCGGAATCGGTTACCGTAATATGATTCTTTTCTCTTAAATTCTTCATTGCAATGCTGACACTGGATTTCTTAAAGCCAAGTTCATTGGCAATATCTACAGAACGAACCACAGGAAGCTTTTTGCTCAGCATAAGAATAGTCTCAAGATAATTTTCTGCTGATTCATTTGTTGCCATATAACAACACCCCCATTAACGTTTTTTCTATAATAATACATGAATTTAGGTAAGTATAACATATTAAGCCGAACATATCAAATCATAAAGTGAATCTAAAAAATGTTTCTTAATGATAAAAATTTCTCAAAAACGTTCTTGACAACTAATGGTAGTTAGAATATACTAACCAATGAAATGAGAAAAAATTAACAATAGCACAATAGAAAAGAGGAGAGTATGATGCCTTTATCTATGGTAAAAGAAGGAGAGCCGAACGTAATTAAGAAGGTCGGTGGTAAAGAAGAAACAAGAAGATTTCTTGAGAACCTTGGCTTTGTTGCCGGTGGTACAGTAACAGTAGTATCTGAGGTAAATGGAAATATGATTGTAAATGTCAAAGAATCCAGAGTAGCAATTGGAAAAGACATGGCAAATAAGATTATGGTGTAACAGCCAGAAGGAGGAAATTATGAAGACATTAAAAGAAGTAGCCTGCGGTCAGACCGTAAAGGTGAAAAAGCTGTCCGGAGAGGGACCGGTAAAGAGACGTATCATGGACATGGGTATTACCAAGGGCGTGGACGTTTATGTAAGAAAGGTTGCTCCACTCGGTGATCCGGTAGAGGTGACAGTTCGTGGCTATGAGCTTTCTCTTCGTAAAGCAGATGCAGAAATGATTGAAGTAGAATAAATTTTTTTTGCATATAGGTTAGTAAATGCTAACATAAGGAATGCTAAGCTAACATTGAAACAGCCCGACTAACAAAAGAAATATCGGACTAACAGCATAGAAAGGCTCTATGCAGGAAATTCAAAAATGATAAAAGAAAGAAGAAAAGAGGAGTAAAAAAGATGGCGATTAAAATTGCATTAGCAGGAAATCCCAACAGTGGAAAAACCACATTATTTAATGCTCTGACAGGTTCTAACCAGTTCGTAGGTAACTGGCCGGGCGTAACTGTAGAGAAAAAAGAAGGAAAGTTAAAAGGTCATAAGGATGTAACAATCATGGACTTACCAGGTATCTATTCCTTATCACCATATACACTGGAAGAAGTTGTTGCAAGAAACTACCTGATTAACGAACGTCCGGATGCAATCTTAAATATTGTAGATGGAACAAATATTGAAAGAAACCTTTATCTTTCTACACAGTTAATGGAACTGGGAATTCCGGTTATCATGGCTGTAAACATGATGGACTTGGTAAAGAAATCCGGAGACCAGATACATATCGACAAGCTTTCTAAAAAATTAGGATGCGAAGTAGTTGAGATTTCTGCATTAAAAGGAACCGGAATCATGGCTGCAGCAGAGAAGGCAATCGAAGCTGCAAAACAGAAAGCCGGAGCTCCGGTACATGAGTTCTCGAAAGAAGCGGAGGACATCATCCGCAAAGCAGAAGAAAAATTAGGAAGTGACATTCCGGAAGAACAGAAACGTTTCTTCGCAATCAAACTTCTTGAGAAAGATGATAAGATTGCAGAGCAGATGAAACAGAAAGCAGATGTATCTGCAGAAATCAAAGAAATGGAAGATGTATTTGATGATGATACCGAAAGTATTATCACAAATGAAAGATATGTATATATTTCAAGCATTATTGGTGAGTGTATTACCAAGAATGGCAAGAAAGCACTTTCTACTTCCGATAAGATTGACCGTATCGTAACAAACCGCTGGCTGGCACTGCCAATCTTCGCAGTAGTTATGTGGATTGTATATTATGTATCTGTAACAACAGTAGGTTCCATTTTAACAGACTGGACCAATGATACTCTCTTTGGTGAGTGGATTATCCCGGCAGCACAGAACTTCTTTGAAAATATCGGATGTGCAGACTGGCTGACAGGTCTTATCGTAGATGGTATTATCTCCGGTGTTGGTGCGGTTCTCGGATTCGTACCGCAGATGCTGGTATTATTTATCTTCCTGGCATTCTTAGAGTCCTGCGGTTATATGGCTCGTGTCGCATTTATCATGGACCGTATCTTCCGTAAATTCGGTCTTTCCGGAAAATCATTTATCCCGATGTTAATCGGTAGTGGTTGTGGTGTTCCTGGAGTTATGGCATCCAGAACCATTGAAAATGACAGAGACCGTAAGATGACAATCATGACAACAACATTTATCCCATGTGGAGCAAAACTTCCAATCATTGCATTGATCGCAGGTGCATTATTTGATGGAGCTTCCTGGGTAGCACCAAGTGCATATTTCGTTGGTATCGCAGCAATCATCTGCTCCGGTATTATCTTAAAGAAAACAAAGATGTTCGCTGGAGATCCGGCACCATTCGTTATGGAGTTACCGGCATATCACTGGCCAACAGTTGGAAATGTATTAAGAAGCATGTGGGAGAGAGGCTGGTCCTTTATTAAGAAGGCTGGTACCATCATCCTCTTATCAACTATCGTAGTCTGGTTCTTAATGAACTTTGGATGGACAGACGGAAGCTTCGGAATGTTAAGCTTCGACGGACTGGAAGGAACCGCTCTGGAAGCAGCTCAGGCAGAATGTATCTTAGCTAAGATTGGTAATGCAGTTGCATGGATTTTCGCACCTCTTGGATGGGGCAACTGGAAGATGACCGTTGCAGCAATTACCGGATTAATCGCAAAAGAGAACGTAGTAGGAACAATCGGACAGTTATTCGGATTTGCAGAAGTTGCAGAAGACGGAGCGGAAATCTGGGGTAACCTTGCAAGCAGCATGACTGCACTTGCAGCATATTCTTACTTAGTATTCAACTTACTGTGTGCACCATGTTTCGCAGCAATGGGAGCAATCAAACGTGAGATGAACAATACAAAATGGTTCTGGTTCGCAATCGGATATCAGTGCATTCTTGCATATGTTGTATCCTTATGTATCTTCCAGATTGGTTCTTTGATTACAGCAGGAACATTTGGTGTTGGAACAGTAGTAGCATTCCTTTTAATCATCGGATTCATTTATCTTCTGTTCCGTCCTTATAAGGAAAGCCAGACCTTAAATGTAACAGTAAAAGCAAAATAATTCGCCATAACAGAAAGGAGTGATTACGGTGGGTACAGTTATTGTAGGAGCTGTAGTTGTAGCAATCGTTGCACTTATAATTCGAAGCATGGTTAAAGACAAAAAGGCAGGAAAATCACTGCAGTGTGGTGTGAACTGCAAGCACTGTGATGGACATTGCCATTAATCTAGATTGGAGGCAGGCATGACGCAGACGACACAGACCAGAGACAAGATAATTAAGATGCTGAAAGACCGGGGATGCCGGATGACAAAGCAGCGTCGTATCCTTTTGGATATTATCTTAGAAGATAACTGCTCCAGTTGTAAGGAAATTTATTACAGAGCGTCCAAGAAAGACAAAAGCATTGGAACAGCAACCGTATACCGTATGCTCAATGCATTGGAAGAGATTGGCGCAGTTACAAGAAAAAATATAATCGTAGTAAATCTGGATGACAAGGCAGAAGAAGCATAGCCCTCGTATCCGAAAAAATTTAAACAATGTAGACAATGTAGAAGAAAAGCCCGGAGCAATCCGGGCTTTTCATGTTGAACTTTTACATAAACTGCGTCATCATATCACTGGAATAGACCACGCTGAGAAGAACCACAGCAATGGCAGAAAGGATAATTCCTATGATGGAAGTAATCATTCCGGCAGTAGCCATAGAGTTATTATATGGCTTGGCTTTCTTGGAAAGAATTGCTGCAAAAATGCCCACAATACCAAGCCCAATCAGATAGCCGATGCAGGAAAGTACCAGACTGATAATGCCAAGAACAAGAGATACAATGGAAAGCATCTTAGCTTCGTGTTCATCATCATAAATCGGAACGTTGTTGTAGAGCATCTCTAAGCGGATGCGTCTGGATTTACGCAGCATGACAAACATCGGAATCGCCAGCATGATAAATGACAGGGAATTAATTGCGGAGAAAGTATTGATCTGGGACACAATATTTCCAGCATCGAAAATTCCGGTGGAAAGCAGGCTGGCAAAATCAACAAGGGCATGGAAAATGACAAGCATCCAGAAATTGCGGGTAGATGCATATATCGTACAGAATAAAATACCCATCAAAGCAGCAGAGATAACCTGAATCAGCGCACTTGTAAATTTCACTCCGGAAAGGATATTTACAAAATGCATCAGACCAAAGAGGACGCCGCCTAAAACAATGGCACCGGTAATTCCTTTTCTTGTTTTTGGAAAACTGTTCAGTAACAGATTAAAAATGACACCTCGGAAGACCAGTTCTTCTACCAGTCCAACCAGAAAAATAGCAACTATATAGAATATAATTTCCAAAGCAGGTCTTACATTTCCAACTTTTGACATACCGCAAAGATAAATCTGTGCAATAAGGCTGAACAGACAGTAAACCACAAAGAAACCGCCGGTATATAAACTTCTGAGCCAGCCGGCAACATTTTCCGTAAAGATGCGGGTATAACCAATCACAAGGGTTATAATCAGGAAAACAATCAGAATGATAAATTCTGCGATTGCCTGAAGCAGGTAGTCGTTTTGTTCATTTAATCCCGGAATTTTTCCTAAAACAAAGCCAAGCCCCAACAATAACCCGGTAAAAAGAATAACCGCTACAATAGACAGCACAATTCCAACGGGTGCTGACAGATTTTTAAATTTTTCTTTCATTGTAAAATACCTCTCCTTAGTAAATGAATCAAATATGCGTCCATTATAGCATATATTTCCGGAAGTACATAATGAAATGTAAAAGTTATATAATTCGCTTTTGTGAAAATTATACAAATACAATAGTGTGTTTTATCTAAAATGCTAATTGACAGAAAAAAGTAAAATGTTTAAGCTATTAAGTGATTGTTGAGTAAACAATGGGAGTGTGGGCTATGAAAATAACACTTACATCTTTTATAGAATAAGGAAGTTCATATATGTCGGAATTCTCCGGCAAGTATCCCAAATAATTTATAAAACAATTTAATATAACATAATTGCAAAAATAAGTTGGGAGGATTGCCTGTAAAAAACAGGCAGTTCTTCTGATAAAAGAGGAGCTTAAACATGAAGAAAAGTAATGTGGCAGGGTTAATTGTTATAGCATTATTTGTAATCGGAATAGCTGTTGCATTGATGCAGTATAAAAGAGAACAGACATATTCGGATGAACAGAAAAATGTTCTGGCGTCAGAAAAAGTAGTATTGAGTGCAGATGAGAATTTGTTTGGAATGACAACAACAGATGCACCGGAAAATTATGATATTATCAAGGATTATTATGAGAATTATGATAACGCAGGATTGGAAAAGTATGTTATTCCAATTGCGTTTATGGATGAAGAATCATACATATTTGGAATAAGAGAAACAAAGTATTGCCAGTATGTTTATATAGATGATAGTCAGGATATAGTAGTAGAAATGACTAAGGAGCAAAGGGAAAAATGGATAAGTAAGTTAAAAGAAAAAATAGATGATATATTACAGCAACAAAAAGAAAGTAAAGTATACAATTTTAATTTTGAGAAAGATTATAAAACTTTGCAAATTGATGTTACAAAAGAAGTATTAGACCAAGAGAAAATGACTTCTTTTATGTCTTATCTTACAGCATTGTTATATCATTCGGAGATATATCAGGTCCTTAATGGAAATACAGATTGGGCAGTTCAGGTTATTACAGAGGATTGGGACACCGGAAAAGAATTAATTAATATAGAATATCCGGATGAAGGATTCCGTTTATCGGATGAAAATTGGGAAAATATATAAATTGCTTAGTATGATATTAAGAATGTTTTGATATAAGAGGAAAGAAAAATATGACGAGAGATTTTTCGCCAGGGGCAAAAGAACTGTTAATGCAAATTTTTTCAGATGTGCAGCAGGTTGATACCAGATATATCGGAACAGTTGCAGGACTGGTAACAGCAGGAAATGCAATAATTACATATTTTACAGATTTAGCAGATAATATTAATCCGAATGGTGGAAATCTTGATATAGAAAAATTAAGAACAACACTGGAGGCTGACAGGGAACGATTAGACCAGATGCAGCAGAGTGTTGTAAGAAATTTAATGAAAGATGGAAAGGCAGAAGAAGCAGCAGAGTATATTATTTCCGTTTCAAGATTAAATCTGACGTATGATGAATTTGAAGCACTTTCTAAAAAGGAGCAATTAGAGTATATAAACCGTATTGCAGCATGGGTACTATCAATCATTCCGGAAGTAGAATTAGAGGATGGATTATATGAGGTTACAGTTCCACTAGGGGTAGATATGACGGCAACCTATTGTGTCAGCGTGAAGGGAACAACAAATTTTGGAAACCAATCAACGATTAACTTTGCAATAGAGAAACAACAGATAATGCTACAGTCTTTTAAAATATCAAGTGAATATTTGTTTGATAATAAACTTTCAGTAGCAGGAGAATTGAGCGAAGATGGTGAGGCTTCAGTTTCAATTATTGCAACCGAAGGAAATATGGAAGTGTCATTAGGACATGGTATATCACTAGGAACATCAAGTGTGAAGTATGAAATTGAAAAAACTCTTGAAGATAATGTAAAAGTAGCTTCATCTATTGAAGTAAAAAAAGCAAACAATACAGAAATGCCAGAATGGGAGGCAATTCCAATAACGGTAAAAGAAACAGCTATGGAAAGGAATCCTATACCAGAACATGAGTATCAGATAGATGGAGAAAAGGTTCGCGATTTAGCTATAGTTTTAGGAATAGCATATGGCTTGTATTTTTTGACAAAATGGGCAGTTGCAGTGGCATTTATGGCACCCACGGGTGGAGCGTCAATAATGGGGGCTTTGGTAGCTCCATAAGGATTAGGAAAAGAAAAATGAAAAAGAAAAACATAGTAAGAATAATCATTATAGTATTATTTGTAATCGGAATAGCTGCAGCGCTGATGCAGTATAAAAGAGAACAGACAGCATTGGAACAGCCAAAGGTTGGGGAAGAACCGGAGACAGTAGTATTAAGTACGGATGAGAATCCGTTCGGAGTAGAAATAAAAAAGATAAATGAAAATTATTACCTGACAAGGGATTATTATAAAAATTACGATGATACAGGATTGGAAGAATTTAAAATAACAGGGATTTTTACAAATGAAAGAGAATATATCGTAGAATTGCGGAAATCAGGATATTGCAAGTATGCCTGGCTAGATGAAGAAGAGCAAGTAGTATATATTGAGATGACTCAAAAGCAAAAAGAAGAATGGATTGACAGAGCCATAGATGAAATTGATAAAGAGTTGAATTCACTGGAAAGCGAAGAGCTATATAAATTTACAGTTGAAGATGATTATACAGTTATCAAGTTGGATATAGACCAAAGTGCATTGATTGATGAAATGGGAGAAGCACTAATAGTATTAATTTATGATTCTGAACTATATCAGATTTTTAATGGCAATGAGAATTGGTCGATTCATATTATGGTAAATGATATGGAGACACAGAAAGAGATGATGAATATTCAATTTCCAAAAGAAAAATTTCGTCTATCACCAGATATGTGGGAAAAAGTAAAAACAAACGAATGATAAGGAACATATATTTTGAAAATATAGAAGGAAAAGAAAAATGAAAAAGAAAAACATAGTAGGGATAATTATTATAGCATTATTTGTAATCGGAATAGCTGCAGCATTGATGCAGTATAAAAGGGAACAGACAGCATTGGAACAGCCAGAGGTCAGGGAAGAACCGGAGACAGTAGTATTAAGTGCGGATGAGAATCCGTTCGGAGTAGAGATAAAAAAGATAAATGAAAATTATGACCTGACAAAAAATTATTATAAAAATTATGATAATAAGGGATTGGAGAAATTTGTTATACCTAATATTGCAATAGATGAAAGGACATATATTGCCGAGTTAAGGGAATCAGGATATTGTCAATATGGTTATATAGATGAGGAAGATAATATAATAGCAGAAATGACAGAGCAGCAGAAAGAAGATTGGATTGGCAATACAGAGGCGGTTATTCATAAAACAGTATTATCGGCTGATGGAGAAGATTTGTATAAATTTGCTGTATCAGAGAATTATACGATGATTGAAGCTGATGTATCAATTAATGCACATGCTACGAAAGTTATGGATAATATAATGCGTTTGCTGGAGGAGATTGAAATATATCAGATACTTAATGGAAACGATAATTGGACAGTTAATATAGTGACAAAAGATTTTGAAACGGGGCGAGAACTTTCTAATATCAATTTCCCTAAGGAAGAATGGAATTTGTCAGCAGAAATGTGGGATGAATAAAATAAAATGCAGTAACAGAATAATCTTAGTTTATTAAAGATAAGCGAAAGGTTTGAAATATAACAATTATATACTTTAGAAGGAAAAGAAGAATGAAAAAGAAAAACATAGTAGGAATAATCATTATAGTATTATTTGTAATCGGAATAGCTGCAGCGCTGATGCAGTATAAAAGAGAACAGACAGCATTGGAACAGCCAAAGGTTGGGGAAGAACCGGAGACAGTAGTATTAAGTGCGGATGAGAATCCGTTCGGAGTAGAGATAAAAAAGATAAATGAAAATTATGATCTGACAAAAAATTATTATAAAAATTATGATAATAATGGATTGGAGAAATTTGTTATACCTAATATTGCAATAGATGAAAGGACATATATTGCCGAGTTAAGGGAATCAGGATATTGTCAATATGGTTATATAGATGAGGGAGATAATATAATAGCAGAAATGACAGAGCAGCAGAAAGAAGATTGGCTTAATTATACAGTAAATGATATCAATAGAATTATAGGACAAGGTGAAGAAGGTTTTTATAGTTTTAAATTTACTCGTAACTATGAAGAACTTCAATTGGAAATTTCAAAAGAAATACTAAATGGAAAAACAACAACACATACAGCACTCGTTATGTCATTGATATATGATTCTGAAATATATCAGGTATTGAATGGAAAAACAGATTGGGCAATACACATTGTTGGAAAAGATTTAGAAACAGGTGGTGAATTAATGAATATAAATTTCCCGGAAGAGGGATATCATATATCTATTGAAAATTGGGACAATATGTAAAATGGTAATTATTTTATACAAAAGATAGGAAAGTGAAGATACATAATAATGAAAAAGAAAAATGTAGTGGGGATAATCATTATAGCATTGTTTGCAATTGGAATAGTGGCTGCACTGATAGTATATAAAAAGATGCAGATGGTGCCGGAAAAATCACAGGTCGGGGAAGAACCGGAGACAGTAGTATTAAGTGCAGATGAGAATCCGTTTGGAATAGAGATAAAAAAGATAAATGAAGACTATGATTTGACAAGAAATTATTATAAAGATTATGACAATACAGGACTACAAAAGTATATCATTCCAGTTATTTTTACAGATAAAAGGACGTATATTGCCGAGATGAGAGAATCCGGATATTGCCAATATGGATATGAAAGTAAAGAAGAGGGACTGGTTGCAGAGATAACAGAGCAGCAGCGAAAAAATTGGCTGGAATTGACAGAAAAAGATATGAAACGGGTAATAGAGCAAAGTCAGGATGAAGAGCTATATCGTTTTAATATTAGTGATGATTGTAAAACGCTATATATGGAAGTGTCAAAAGAAATATTAAACCATCAAAATATCGCCACGATACATTCGGGTTTACTTATGACATTAACATATGATTCAGAAATATATCAGGTGCTGAATGGAAACAAAGACTGGTCATTACAGATTATCGTAACTGATATGGAAACAGGAAAGGAATTGGAAAATATAAAATTCCCAGATGAGGATTATAACTTATCAATTGAAACCTGGGACAACTTGTAAAAATAGGTGGAGTATCAATAGCAACTTCAGTGGTATTATCATAAGAAAGTGGAGAAAATAAGAATGAAGAAGAAAAACATAGCAGGAATTATAGTAATAGCCATATTGGTAATAGGAATTGTGGCAGCACTTGTAATACATAAAAGGGTGCAGACAGTACCGGAAAAAACAGAAACAGGAGAAGAAGAGGATACAATTATATTAAGTGCAGATGAAAATCCGTTTGGAATGGAAATAAAAAAAATAAATGAAAATTATGATTTGACGAAGAATTATTACAAAAATTACGATAACACAGGATTACAGAAATTTGAAATTACAGCTATATATACGAATGCAACAGATTTTATAAAAGAAATACGTGGAGCAACTGAGTATTGCCAGTATATATATTTGGATGAAGAAAAGAACATTATTATAGAGTTGAATGAAAAACAAAAGGAAAAATGGATAAAGAAAGCCGAAGAAAATATTAGTAATGAATTAGAAAAAACAGATGAAGATGAATTGTATAAAATATCGGTTTCGGATGATTATACCGAAGTTAATTGTCAGGTAGCTCAGAAGGCAAACGGACTTACATTTACGGCAGAACTAATGATTATATTTTTTAATTTAGAAATGTATCAGATATTAAATGGGAATGCAGAGTGGTCAATTCATGTTGTTGCAAAGGATTTATCTACAGGAGGAGAGTTGGTAAACATTGATTATCCGAAAGAGGTGTTTTCTATAACAGAAGAAACCTGGGACAACCTGTAAAAAATGAAATTGAATGGGAGAGAAAAATATGATGAGAGATTTTTCACCAGGGGCAAAAGAACTGTTAATGCAATATGTTGATGATGTTATTGCTTCCGGTGTATGGGAAACAATTGGGAATGGAAAAGGAGAGTTTAATTAGGCGGGACAGGACTGGTTGAGCAAACTTGGTATTTCAGACTATTTGGATAATATGGAAGGATATTATCAGAATATTATAAGCAAGCATTCTACAACAAAAGAAGAGATTGAGCAAATTTTTTCAGATGTACAGCAAGTTGATACCAGATATATCGGAACAGTTGCCGGACTGGTAACGGCAGGAAATGCAATAATTACATATTTTACAGACTTAGCAGATAATATTAATCCGAATGGTGGAAATCTTGATATAGAAAAATTAAGAACAACACTGGAGGCTGACAGGGAACGATTAGACCAAATGCAGCAGAGTGTTGTAAGAAATTTAATTAAAGATGGAAAGGCAGAAGAAGCGAGGAGGTCTACGGATTTGACGAATTTGGTAATGATATCAGGACGGCAAAAGATATCTTTAAAGATTCTTTACAAAGCTTCGGATTTACCGGTTATCAGATGGACAGCGTTGGTGTACTATACTTTGCACAGGCAAGACGATATGATGCTGGAGTTGGCAGATTTATCAGTGAAGACTTTATAAAGGGACATATTGCTGCACCATATACAATGAACCATTATAACTATTGCTGGAACAGACCGTTGGATTTGGTTGATTTGAATGGAATGGCACCAGTAATGAATATAGTAGACGAGTTTAATAATATAGGAAAAAGTAAGTCGGAAGAAAAAAGCTTGATAGATTTTCCTGACGAATTTTTGGGTGGAATGAACAAAGAGGAGAATTCAATTCCAGAGGAGTATGATATTAAGAAAATATTAGAAATCCCGATGAATGAAATCAATGAGCAGGAAAAAGCAAGTAATAATGATAATGAGAGTAATAATACGAATAAAAATGCTGATAGTGAAAAAGATATTCCAATTGGTGTGCTGGGATTATCAGGAAGTATTGGGGCTGGAGCATATATGAGTGGAAGTGTGCAAGTTGTGTGGGATTTAAATGGTAATATTGCATTACAGGTTTCTGGTGGAACTGGAGCAGAAATCGGTCAATCCGGAAATGGAAGTATTTTTTTTGGGGTGTACAAGGCACAGGCAATAAGTGAATTGAATGGTTATGGGTTAGAGGAAGGTGGAACAATAGGTGAAGGTTTAATCATTGGCGGAGGCGCATGGCAAGCGTGTGATGATAATGGAGATGTAAAACATAATGGAGGATATATAAGTGTTGGACTAGGGGAAGAGGGTACTTTGGCATCTGGTCATGTAACTATGTCTAACACTTGGACAGTCTGTTCAGGTAATATATTTGAATGGTGGAATAGTTTGTGGGAAGGAGAAGAACAAGGATGCTTAGAATAAAAAACAGGAAAGAGCAACTCATGAAAAGATTTCGTTGTTTTTCAATAGAAATAGCAATTTTTTGGACAATTATTTTAATATATACTTTAATAAGTAAACATTATGTGCAGTATTATCAGATACATTTGTCACAGGTTGCTGCAAGCATACCGAAGGAATATATGAATAGTGAAGAGTCTGAGCGTTACAAAACGGATAATGAATTTCTGATACAATCAAAGGAAAACACCTATATGATTTATGGAATTGAATTGTCCAATGTTGATGAAAGCAGCTTGATAACTTTCCTGGATGAAGAGGATTTAAAAAAGTTAAAGTCAGCAAATTCATTCAGTCAGATATTAGAGGGAATCCAGGATGGAGTAGGATTCCTGTGGGGAGATGTGACCGCAGGAAATACGGAGAAACCATCTTATATAATTTATTATTTCTCTTCGGTAGAAAAAGGGCAGGATGAAGATTATCAGGTATACATTATGTTTTATATAAAGGGAGACTTGAAATATATGGAGATATGTATAATGGATGAAGAGCATGCTTTATCAGAAAAACAGAAAGAACATATGGAATTGTTTACCAGATGATGTTAAAAGGTGACTTGGTCAGTTGCAGACTTCAATATGGAGATGAGGCTATGGTGAAAAAGGGCAAAGCAATTTTAAAACAAACAGGAGCAGGAATTTTTTCATATGTTTTGTTCTGTTTAGGTGGAGCATATGAGAGTTATTATCGTGGAGCCAATATGGGCTTTACAGCATGTATAGCAGTGTGTGTAATAGCTTTTATTATTTTGGGGGCAGTAGTTTCATTTATAAGAAAAGAATATGATTATAGAAAATACAATGCACATATATGTTTATTTATTTCGCTGGGACTTTTGATACAAATAATGGTGCAGGGAAATTTGCCGCCTGAAAAAAGCACAGCAATTTGTATTATAAGTTATGTGATTTCTATAATATTGGGAATTTGGGGGGCATTATTAACAACTGGAAAAATAGTAATAAAAAATAAAAATGTAAGAAGTACGTTAAAAATTATAGAAACAATGAGTTTATTTTTATTAACGTGTTTGTGTGTGGTAGGAAGACGATTTTTTGGACGCAGAGGAGCAGTATTATTCAATGCATTAGGAAAACAAAAAAGTTCAGTATTTTTTTTGTGTTGTATTATGATTGTAATGATGGTTGCAGCATTTATAAGTGCATTTGTAAAAGTAGATATAATTGTGAGACCAGACTTTTATAAATCCAGAAATGAAAATAGTAATTAAAACATTACTTTTATAGAATGGGGGAAAAAAGATGGTAAAGAGTAAAAGAAGAGCAAAGGTAGTTATAAGTATTATTGTTCTTATTTTTATAGTATTAGTTATATTTCTTAAAATGAAATACGGTACATATGGATTACATGATTTTAATTGTTTTTTCCGTCAAAGCAAACAGGAAATTTTAGAAAAAGAAGGTGACCCTGTTAGCAGAGAAAAACTATATGGAAACTGCGAGGATATTAAATTTGAAGATATAGAATATACCTTTATTGGAAATTATATGGAAAGTGTTAGAATTACGGATCCTGATATTCGATTTGGAATACTGCAAATTGGGGTAGGCTCATCAAAAAAAGAAGTTATGCTGGCATATGGATTAAAGGAAACTTTAAGTAATGAGGAAGAAAACGAATATGCGGTTCAAAATGGTATTTATTCAACATCATTCTATTTTGATGAAAATGACAGAGTATATAAAATTGCATGTGGAACAGGAGTATAGCGCGGAATGAATTCAAGGGAGAAGAACAAGGATGTTTAGAGTGAAATATATGGAGATATGTATAATGGATGAAGAGCATGCTTTATCAGAAAAACAGAAAGAACATATGGAATTGTTTACCCGCTGATAAAGAAAAATGCAAATACATTAGGACAAGCGGCAAGGGGATGAATGGAGATGGCAACATATTATGCTTTTGTTATTTATTGTATGGAAGTGATTGCTCTTTTAGGATGGATAATAATTTTATGTAAAGCCAATGGCGGAATTATATTTGAAGTGCAAACTTTTCGAAATAGTCAAAAAGAGATAGAGGTATCACCAAGAGGAGTCAGAATTTTTTCTAAGTGGGTTGGAGGAATATCCGGGATAATTATGATTGGCATTTTGGGAAAGGTGATTATGCCGGACATTCTATGGATACCGAATATATTGAAAGAAAAGTCTGCTGCAATGCCAAAAGAATCTGCTATGCTTACGGGAGTGATATTTTCGAATTATAAAGGAAAAATAGCATTTATTTGGATAGTAATTATTATTATGTTATTTGTTATGATAGAAAAAAGGGTGTTACGAACATTAACAAAAAGAGTGAAGGAAAAGAAAGAGTATACCGAAATCTATTTATGGGGAAGGGAATACTCAATTTTGCTTTTGCTGCAGGCATTTGTAACATCTGTATGTTTGCTTATATTGGTAGGCTGCCTTACAGGGGGCTATACAAAATCTGTTGAGAAAATATGGAAAGTTTCTGTATGGGTTGCGTATGTTCTGGTATTCATTAACGGAATGTATGCACACCAGAAATTATTCATTTTTAAGAATGGAATTGTTACATATCATAAGTATCGAAAAGAAAATTTTGGTATAAAAGAAGATTTGGAAATTGTTATAGAAAAAAGTAATAGAGTACAAGTCAAATTTAAGGGGAAAGAAATATCGATATTAGAATGTACAGCAAATTCAAAAAGAGAATTAGTAAATGTGCAGGAAATGCTGTTGGCAAGCAGAAAAGAGCGTATAGAAGAAATTGGAACAGATGCGAAAGTGGCTGCAGAAAAGGAGAATGATACAGTTGATGAAACGAAAAAGCCAGAGCGAAAAATAGATTTTACTAGTCTCCCAAATAACGGCAAAGTGCAAGTAGCAAAAGAGCGATTTATGATATACGAAGAAAAAAACAATAAGAAGATACTTTATTTATGTAAGGGAACTGAGAATTGGTATATAAAGAGTGCAAAATGGAGTATAGAGAGTAATGGTAATACTTTAAATATTAAGAAAAAAATTACATTTGCTCAAGCATTCTATATCTCCTTTATGACAGGTTATATTATAATTGCGGTATTGGCAATGATGTTGGGGATAGTTGCACTTTTTAGTCAGGATATGGTTTTTACGGAGAAAGCATTATTTGTTTGTATGGCTTTAGTAATGGATTCTTTGTGTATTTTTTTATGCTATATAGTGAATAAGACTTTTAATATAGAGCCTATTAAGTATCTATATAAATATTTGGACGATATTCAAAGGGAGTATAAAGGTGTATAAATTCAAGGGAGAAAAATTAAGCAATGCAGAACAGATATATTATTATGTTAATAATTACAACAATTGTAATGATTTTAGCATGTAGAGTGAGAAACTGTGATGAGAGATTTAGGAGAATAGTGATTAATGGGAAAATAAGGAATTTGTTTCTATTTCCAGTAGCAGTTTACAATCAAACGACAATTTTTTCCATGGTTGTTTGTGTGAGTTATGAAATGCTAATTGGTGTGGCATTATTTTCTATCTATTTGCTTAATGCAAAAGCATCAACGGTATGCTTTTTTTGGGGAGCTTTTCAAATATTTTTTGCATGTGTGGCTGCGACAGTGGAATGCTTTGCAGAGTGGAAAAAACAAGAAGAAATGAAAGAAAAAATCAAATACTTTATATTATCCATTTGTTTTATGATTGCATCCATTGCTTATTTAGTAATGGAAATTTGTGAATATTTAGAGCCGGTAAACTGAAAAATTGCATGCGGAGAGGTTAGGAGAACAAATGCAAAAGAGTAAACAAAAAGTGGGCCTTATCTACCAGAAAGATGTAATTGATGAAATAATGGAAAAATACACAGGAAATATATATATTACAAAGTCGCTATATCTAAATTTTAAAAATGAAATAGATGAAAGAGCAGCAACAAAGTCAATACATATTATTTGAATTATGATGAATGGGATGGAAATGTATTTGAAGCACAAACTTCTGTGAATAGTTAGAAGGAGATAGAGGCATCGCCAAGAGGGGCAGGATACAATGGAAAAAATACAGGCTTTTTTAAAGACAAAAAAGAAATACGAAGCTAATTTATGGAATGATCAGATAGGATTTTTCCTAATAACAATTATCTTTTTAGGGGTGCAAATATTGAATTCATGGAAGGTATTGGCAGTCTGTACCATAATAGAAATTTGTCTTCTGATTCTTTGTTGGAGGATGGAGAGGAAAAAATATGGAAGTGTATTTTGCAGTTTTGTTCATGGAGAAATTTTAGGGCTGATTTTTTTAGTAGATGGATGGTGCTTTATTGGGTTAATGAGAAAACCAAATAATTATTTAATGATAGGAATAGTGGGAACAATACTGATTGCATTGTGTTATTTTGGACGCTTTTGGTTAGTAAGAAAACGAATACATGACGGATGGTATGAAAACGGAAAGAAAAAAGGATCAAATGGTAAAGAAATTGCCGCATCAGTTGCAATAATGACTTTTATGACACTAAGATTATGCAGAAACCAAACCGGGTCGAAACTGGAAAGCATGGGTCAAAATGAGACATATGCAATTGTAGTTGTACTACTTTTTGCACTTGCAATGTTCACCTCTTTGTGGGTCGATGCTGGTATGATGTATTATTATTTCAGAAAATATGAACGGGTTAATAAAAAGTAGAAACATTTTGCCTTGATAAAAATGACAGAGTATACAAAACTGTAGGTGGAACAAGAGTATAGTTCATTTTAAAATTAGTGATTAGAGCTGGTGAAAACAGATGATGAATAAACAAAAATATTATATTTCAGTAGTATATCACAATGTAATGAGAGGGCTGGCAATATATTGTGGTCTAATTTTAGGAATAATTGTTATATTAAAACTTGCTGGTGACAGATATGGAATTGTGTCAATTCTTGTCCTGCTTGAATACGTAGGGATTGCGTTCTTATTAGTTTATGGAATCGGGTTCTTCATAGATGGATATTACATTCAGGATGAGAAAATAGTTTATTATCATAATTTTAAAAGACGAAAGAAAGATTTATCTGAAGTGAAGTCAGTTATAATATCCAATATCTATCTTTATCGACGAAATTTAAGAGTAAATATATATAAAAATGGCAAATTCGTTCATTGTCCGTGGATAACACTCTTTTTTGAAGAAATTGATGCGGGATTATTGGTTAAAGATAGAAAAGAACTAAATACACTGAAGGTTGAACATCAATTATACAAGAATTGTTCTAAATATGGTTTCATTTATAAAAATAATATGGACAAGTTTTTAATGAATTTTACCGGAGAGGTATATATAGCTAAAACCGTATATTTAAATTTTGAAGAAGAAATGAAGAAATTATTTGGAGCAAAGGTGATATATATTATTTCGGATATGGGAGGAGAGAATTAGAAGAGGAAAAGTTGTTTGGTATTTTTACAAATCAGATAAACATAGTTAAAAGAAATGGAACAGAATATCGATTCTTATATGTATTTACCTGGTTGTGGCATTCTTATGGAGAAATTTCGATTATGGGGTTGATGTATGCGATAGGTGTACAGGTAGTTGATATTATTGGAGTCGTTTTTTATTTATTGATGCCATTAAATAGAGAAATAATATGCATTTATTGGTTAAAGTTTCTTTTGGGAGTTCTGTTTTGGGCTGCTGGAATTGGAATATTTGATATGGCAAAAAATGCAGAAGAGAAAAGAGAAAAAATTCTACTGTATTTTAGTTGTTTTTCAGTTTTAGCTTTTGGAATATGGTATGCATTATATTTAATACTGGCGGATTTTATAGGATTATTTTAGACGAGGTGATAGTATGAAATATTTTTTAATTATATTAATAATTTTAGCATTTGTAATAGGAATTTTTGATTTAAAGTTTATGCTTGAATGTAAGAAAGAGCAGAAAAATAATAAAGCAGAAGCATTTATCTATGTAGGGGATAAAAAAATAATATGGATATTTGGAATTCTGTTTTATATAATTAGCGTTTTGGAATGGGTGATTCTGTTATTTTCATTAGAAATAGCGTCACTATTTCTATTTCTTTTTTGCTGCTGTATGGTTCAACTTGGTTTTGCAACATTTTTGTGTCAGCATTTTACATATTCGGCAGTATTTATAAAGAAAAATGAAGTATTTTACTATGCAGAAAGAAAACTAAAAAATATCCCAATCGGGCAAATCACCGGGGTTAGTGCAATGCCGGGAAATGTGGCATATCTGTTTTTTAATGAAAAAAAGGAAAGACTGTTTGAACTTCAAATGAAAAAAGCTAATGCGAGAAAAATGCTGGAATATATCATAGATAGACAGCAGAACAATTAGAACAACGAAAAGGAGCCGGTTGCAATGGGAATCAGGGAAAAGTTACATCTTTTTAAGAATAAAGATAATGCAGTGGAAAATAGTTCCAAAGAAGCAGCAAGAAAGTGTGTATTAAAAGTACAGGATAAGTTCCGCCTTAGAAATACAGATGATATCGTGGTTGTAGGTGAACTGAAGGGAAAAATACAGGTGGGTGATGCTGTCTACATGAGTAATTTTTCGGATGATGATGGAGAAATACTGGTGACAGTAGTGCTCGGAATAGAAGTTGGACAGGGAAAAACTGTGCGTGAAGCAGAAAACTGTCGGGTAGGATTGAAATTGGAGCAGACTGGAACTTATCCGATAAAATGCGGAACAATGATATATTCAAGAGCGACAACTGTAGAAGAAGTACATGATGCCTATATTTCTGGTCTGGGAGATACTTATGTATCGTCAAAACAACTGGTACTTTCACAGAAAGAACTTGATGAGTTAAGCATTACGGATTGTTCAGAAATCTGGCGTTTGTATGCGTGGTATAAAACGAAAGTAATTCCGGCAAAGGATGATGCTGAAAAAGAAGAAGTCCGAAAGAGGATTGGTGTAATTGCAAAAGCCCTTGTTCAAAAGGTATTGGAAGCACCTGCTATTTATTGCGTATACAGTAAAATCACAGGAGAGCCGGCACTTTTTTCCCAGACAGTAGACCGACAGGATGGCACATATATGTGTACACCACCTGATATCTGGATTCTGACTAAGGCATATAAGGATATGTTTAAAGTCAGATTTCCAGAAGAACGGTATGAAATCAGAGAGATTAAAAACGATGATTCCCATAAGGCAATTTACAATTTCCTTGGATACTGTTTTTATATGAACGGTGCCTGTGGAGTCAAAGTGGTAAATGAAAATACGGCAATAGCAGCACCGGAATTTGTTCCGGAGCCGGACTACAGCAATATACCGGAAATTAGCATTCCGGTTACCAACCCTGACCTGGTAAGATGGATGCTTCTGATTGCCCAGCTTGGACAGCCGGCAACAGACGAGCAGAAACTTATTTACAAATTATATTTTAGATTTCTGTCCATAGAAATGACAAAAGCCAGGTTTATTATTCCAACTAAAACGTCAGAAGATTTTCCGGAGCCGGATGAAAATGGCATGACAGTACTGAAAAAGGATATGCAGATTTCACTTCCGACTATAGAAGGAAAGCACAATAATGCAGCGGTCAGAATGTATACGGACTGGAAGCGGCTGCAGGATGCTATGGGGGATGGCTGGAAAGGAATGGTACAGTCGATAGAAGGAATCATTGACCAGTTTGACTGTGCCATCAATCTGACGGAGCATGAGAAAGCCGGCTGCTATGTAGACAAGGAAATGTTCCGGGAAATGCAGTCCTTTGAGAAAGATTTCCAACAAAATAATTGACAAGAAATGACAAAGAGAGTAATCTATTAACAGAAAAAGTAATTTGATGAATGGGAGTATGAGTTATAAGCGATAGTTAGTACAAATATCACATAATTCAAATATGTTGGAATTCTCCAACAGTTATCCCCATTTGAGACTAAACTAAAATACATAGGTAGTGTAACTGATGCTGTGAAATATAGTTCAGTGTTTATTTGTGTATTTGGAAAATTTGTATTCAATAATAGCCAGATGAGTGGAGAGAAATCGTTGAGGGGTCTGGTTGATATGAAAATGATGGATAATCCGGTATTATCTGTTGAATTTCATAGAGCTGCTAGATAATAAGAATTTTTTCTTTGTGTTGTTTTAGATGTGGGTGTTATGCCGAGCAATAAGGATGTAAACAATTGTAAATTATCCAAATATGTAGGATGTGTGTCTTTGCTTTAGAAGGTAGAGGAATTGAAAATGATAACAGTTGATAAAGGAACTGAATTTGAAAGTAATGTATGTCAAATATTGTATACCACAAATCCTTATTCCATTTCTCATTATGATGGGGGACCAGATCGCGGAAGGGATATATTATTACAATATAAAATCGGGACAATGATTTATGATGTTATTGTCGAATGTAAATGTTATGCTCAGTCTGTAAATAAAGAAAATATAATGTCAAGTCTAGACTGGGCAAAAATCCACCGACCTGCATTATTATATTTATGGATTAAACCTTACTTAACGCCTTCCACTAAAGATTATATTAATTTATTTTGCAAAGAATATGGCATTTCAGTTTTATTTGAAGAAGAATTAAATATAGAAAAATATAATGAAGAATTAGAAAAAGAAAAATCAGATATTTTAGTTAATTTAAAGGAACGTATTATAGATTCGTTAAAAAATTCAAACCATACGAATTTAGTAGAATTAGAATACGATAATCAAATTGTATATACAGATCACTATCTTGCGGATCGTGAATGGGAAAGAAATATTTTAATGGGGAACGACTATTTAGCTTATTATATTCAAGGAGTTTCTGCATGTGGAAAGACACAATTATTAAAAAATATAGCTTATGTATATAACCAAAATGGAGAAAATATTTTTTGGCATACTATTTATGATGAAGAAAGTGAACGGCAAATCAGTTCCTTTTTCTTTTCTTTATCTCACTTTTTTGAAATACACTACAATGATTGCAATCTAAAAAATTATTTACAGAACCATGGTTTTTATTTATCAAATGAATTAATAAGCATATTAATGTATTTGTTAAAGCTTTTTCGTCCGATTATTATAATAGATAATGTTCATAAATGTTCTTTCGAGAATATGATTTTAAAAAATACATTTGAAACTATTATAACGGCTAAAACAAATAGAATTTATTTTATTGGTTGGTTTAATATTTTTCCTAAAACAGTTAACATTAAAAACAATCTAAGAATATTGGTACTAGAGGGCTTAGAAGAGAAGGATCTTGATTCAATAATTATTCATCATATTGGGATATCAAGGAAAGATATTGCGGCTTTAATCAAAAATCAGTATAATGGTCTGCCTGGTTATGCCATATTGGTAGATAGTCAAACAAACCAAAACAATCTTGAATCAAATGATACATACTTGCATGGCTTTATAGATTATTTAAGCCCAAGTGAGAAAAGGGTATTGTTTATTTTGACTTATGCATCATTGCCAATTGAAAAAAAATACTTTTCTAAATTGAATTTACTTGAAAACTTATCACAGTTAGTGGAAAAAAGATTAGTTGAGAATAGAGGGAATAGTTATCATGTTCACGACAAATATAAACCATTTTTTAAAAGTTATACTTTGAATAATGAAGATTTTCAAGAAATTATAAATGATCTTACAATAATATCTGAAACCGAGATTGATATTGTATTGGACATTATTAGCATATACAATGAGCATAAGCTACTACAAAATGCATACTGTTTTTTGGAAAAATCATTTCCTAGACTTTTACATCATCAGCTGATTAAGAAAACATTAAAACTTGTTCAACAAATGGAAGAAATTTCGACTGACAATGAGTATTTAATAGAATTATGTAAAATGAAAATAATTTTATTAGAGCGGCTGTCGCAATATGATTTATGTGTTCAATATCTGACAATAATAGAAAAGGATATTGATTTTTGTTCTTTACAATGGGAAAGCATATATTATGTTCAATTAAGGTGCTTCTATTTTTGTGATTTATATGACAAATTATTACTCTCATTTTATGATAACAGAAAATATATTTTTGAACAGATGAAAGAAGAACTTCGAATACAAATTCTGCTTCTTATAGGAAGAGTTTACTATATTAGAGGAGATTTGGAAACTTCTCTCACGATATATTTGCTTAGTTATCAATTTGCGATTTCTAATAATAATACTTCTTTAGCAGTAAAAACAATACATAGAATTGCGATGATAGAATGTTGCAAAGGATTATATCCAGAAAGTAAAAACACCTTTTTAAAAATAGCGGAATTGGAAACACTAATAACCCCAAAGCGAAAATCGTTTGCATATTATCGTATTGCTAAATGTTGCTTTGCATTGGATGAGTTAGATGAGAGTATAGACTATTTACAAAAAAGTATTTCGATTAAAGAGTCTTATAACGATAAACGAGGAATTATGTATGCGTATAAATTAATGGCTAACGTATATTTTAAAAGACATGAATTTGTGGATGCGATATTTTATATAGAACAGGCACAGAATATTGCAAAAGAACTTGGATTAGCTAAAGAAGTAGTAGCTGTCAATTTGACTTTAGTTAAAAATATAATGAAATATGAGATAAATTATAAAGAAATCAATATCGAAGAATTATTATATGATTGTTTATGTATTGCATCAAATGAAAAGTTGCTTTTTCGAATTGATACCATTGTTCGCCTATCAGAAGGAACCTATACTGATTTACATAATGAATCAAAAAAGCAGTATGAATTGACTAAACAATTCTTAGAACGTAGTGTATTAGAACAATGTGATATATACAGCAAATATTTATCTAAGCACATAAAAAATTTATTTGAGCGGTTACATAATAATAATAAAGCTATTACATCTACCTTGCTAATAGAAGCAGGCATCATAACTTCGGAGCTAAAAAATTTGAGAATAAATGTAGATGATTTATAATAATTTCTGAACTAATCCATTAGGATATTTAGGAATATCTTCGAACTGCTTATCCTTTATAATAGCAGTTAACATTCTTAATGCTTGATTATGTGAACAAATTATAATATTATTTTTTAAAAGCATTTTTTCTATAGAATGTGAGAAAGAGGTAATTCTAAATTTGAATTCATCAAAACTTTCTCCCATAGGAGGTGTCATATATTCTTTAAAATGCCCATTAAAAAAGTAATCTGGATATTCTTTAAATAATTCGCATCGTTTTTTACCTTCCAGAATCCCCATATTTCTTTCAATAATACGCGAATCTGTAGAAGAAGAGATTTGAAGCCCGGATTGCGTTTGTAGTATTTTTCCTGTTAAGACACATCGATTTAATGGTGAAGAGATCAGTATATATGATTCCAACTGACTTTCTTTGCTTAAAATGGAGTAGTTAACAGAGTACTCTAGTAGCGGGCAATCCGTTTGCCCGCTAACAATATTTTTTTCATTAAATAACGTCTTACAATGTCTAAGAACATATAATTTCTTTTTCATGTTAAATTTTTAAGTTGAACACAGGTGTTAGCTTGTCAACAATAACTCCTTTTTTATATTCGTTGCACCATTTATAGGCAGAATCGCCTCTATAATAAAAAGGCATATCAATAATATTATTGGTCAACATCTTTGATTTGTTGGTATATGTCACTATATAATTATTAGCAGACCCATTACATTTTTCGGAACTGATAACAGAAGATAATGCATATCCCCCGCCATGAGGAGCACAAAACAATATTTTATTAGGGGATATTTCAACTGGTTCATTTATATTAGTTATAGGTAAATCTTCTTCTGGCGATAACATAATTGGGCACATAAAAGGAAGATTATCTGCATATGCTCCTAGGAGGATTGTTCCCATATCCATAAAGCCTTCATGCGTACGATGAAATAAGATTTGTGCTTCAGGAAACAATTCTTTTAAAATTAGTTCACGGTAATACATAGACTTTTTTTCAAAATACAAATATTTATTATAATATAAAGAGGCGTCATCATTTTTTAAAAAATGAAAAGGTGTGCCTAAGATATCAATGCTGCAAACCTTTGCCATTAAATCGTCATTTTTTTCGCTATATAAGGACTTTTTTGCAAAAGAGAAAGAACCATGTATTAAGAAGTAATATGTATTTTTCTTTGCGTTATAATAAAGTCCAAAGAAATGATTACGCTTATTAAAATCATTTGGATTAATATCATCATATGAATTTATAATCTCTAAATATTTTTTTTGGATTTGTTCAATATCGTAATCCTGATTTGGGACTTCTGCAAAAATAATACCACAACAATTTGGCCGAAAATCAATTGGTATAAATGGTATAGTCTGCCCTATATTGATAATACATCCATACGGGAACCCTGCATTCCAGCGTAGAGCGTTTCTTGTATAAGTGAAATCAGGCAATGCAATGAAAAAATTGTTTGAAATATCTAAGTCCAATTTTTCCATACAGATATTTAAACGCGTAAGCCCTATAATCCCATGTTCTTTTGCTATATTAGCAGTAGCATCTTTAGTACTTAAGTCTATAAAATGTTTTATAGATTCATTATAATATTTAATATTTTGTTTAATAGTTTATCCCTCTTTTCTATTAGCAATTAGTAACTTAAATTTTAATTTTCGGTACATGTTATAGATAATTTACAATTGTTTACATCCTTATTGCTCGGCATAACACCCACATCTAAAACAACACAAAGAAAAAAATCTTATTATCTAGCAGCTCTATGAAATTCAACAGATAATACCGGATTATCCATCATTTCAAGCCATAACAATCCATAATTAACAATTCCAAACGGCACTCGTTTAAATTCCACTATCCTCATCTGTCATTTCGTGTTACAATAATTTCGCACAGAAAAATCCACATGAGAGGATGTGAACATCATGTGTAATTTGAGTCAGGGAATAAAAGAAGATGGGATGGCAGAAATCTTTGCACGCATGAGCAGAAAAGGTTATTCACCAGAGCAGATTGCAGAGATGACAGATACAGACGTAAGAGAAGTAAAAGCACTCCTGCAAAGAATAAAATAGAAATATAATATAGAAATATAATATAGAATAAATATCCCCCCTAAAAGGACTGTTAGAAAGGCAAAAACACCGTAAAAATACTGCCAATTCTAACAGTCCTTTTTATCTTTTACCCCACCCTGAAATCCTTCCTCGGATGCTTGTTCATCAGAATGTCCCGCTGCTTTGCTGTGGAAACATGGGTGTAGATTTCCGTGATGTGGATGGAACTGTGACCAAGCATTTCCTGGATGTAGCGGATATCCACATCGGCTTCTAAGAGGCTGGTGGCGAAGGTGTGGCGGAACATATGCGGAGTGATGTGCATATCAATGGAAGCAAGGCTGCAGTATTTACGGATGGTTCGGCGGACGTACTGGTCGGAGAGAGGGCGTCCTGCCTGGTTGACGAAGAAGCGGTTGGTACGCTTAATATTAGGAAGGTAACATTTCCGGTATTCCAGCAGGGTGTGGACAACATCGTCATTGCCAATCTGGAGGAGCCGCTCTTTGGAACCTTTGCCGAAGATAAGCAGAGTCCGGTTGGAAAGGTTGATGTCATCCGGTGTGATGGAACACAGCTCAGAGATTCGGATGCCGGTGGCGAAGAGCAGCTCGATAACAGCAGCATCCCGGAGAGCATTTTTACGCTGGAAATCGGTAGCGGCGTGGGCGTACTGGTGATAGATAGAAGATAAAAGCAGTTCAATCGTAGGAAGCGGAATGGTTTTAGGCAGAATCACCGGTTCCCGGAATTTGATATGCAATTTGTTAAAAGGGTTGGAGACAATGCGGTCGCGGTAGTCGAGGTAGTGGAAAAAGGCTTTGAGGGAGGCAAGCTTTCGTTTCACAGTTTTCGGTTTGAATTGTTCGTGAAGAGTTGCAATATAGGATTCTAATATGGCGGGAGAAAGTTCGGATATGCTGGAGAGAGAAGGAAAAGCAGCCGCAAGGCTGACACCAAACTGTGTAAGGTCGATGCGGTATGCTTTTAAGGTTTTGCCATCAAGGCGTTTCTGGGTGCGGCAGTAGGTTAAATACTGGTTCATTTCAAAGTTAAAATCATGCATAATAAATACTCCTTTGTATGTGGCAGGAGGCTGTCCTGCCTGAATATAGATATAAGAGTATATCATAGAAAAATTTTTTATAAAAATTTCCAACTTCATATTGACAATTTGAAATCCCAAGCGTATTATGAACATATGAACAAATGCTCATATGTTAAAACGACCTGGAGGTGAGAAGATGGCAATGAACGATGTAGAATGCTGCGAAGAAAACTGCATTCATGCAGAGCTTCTTAAGAAGGCACGGGAGAAGATGCCGGATGAAGATGAATTATATGATCTGGCAGAGCTTTTTAAAGTATTTGGTGATTCTACCAGAATCCGGATCCTGTTTGTATTATTTGGCTCGGAAGTATGTGTGTGTGATCTGGCAGAGACGTTGAACATGACGCAGTCAGCAGTATCCCATCAGCTTAAGATTTTAAAACAGGCGAAGCTGGTCAGCAGCAGGCGGGAAGGTAAATCCGTATTTTATTCACTGGCAGATGAACATGTAAGAACCATTATCGACCAGGGCAGAGAACATATTGAAGAATGAGGAGGATATTATAATGAAGAAAAAATTTAAATTGGAAGACTTAGACTGTGCAAACTGTGCAGCAAAAATGGAAGAAGCAATCAAGAAAATCCCGGGAGTCAATGATGCAGTAGTAAGCTTCATGACACAGAAAATGACCATCGATGCAGAAGATGAGCGTTTTGAAGAAATTATGGATGAAGTAGCCAAAACTTGTGCAAAGGTAGAACCGGACTGCCGGATTCTGCGATAGGAGATAGCTTATGACAAAGAATCAGAAAAAAATGCTGGAGCGTATTCTGGTTACGGGTGTGTTATTTGTAGCACTTCTGGTATTGGAACACGTTGGTATCTTAGAACAGATTACACAGCCAGTCCTGATTTTTATTATTTATCTTGTGCCGTATCTTCTGATTGGCTATGATATTATTTTTAAAGCGTTCCGGAATATCAGTCATGGACAGGTATTTGATGAGAACTTTCTGATGATGATTGCAACGTTTGGAGCATTTGGAGTACGGGAGTATTCCGAGGGTGTTGCAGTTATGCTGTTCTATCAGATTGGAGAACTTTTCCAGGGCTATGCCGTTGGAAAATCCAGACAGTCCATTGCAGATATGATGGACATTTGTCCGGAATATGCCAATGTGGAAGAGGATGGCAAATTAGTCCAGGTAGATCCGGATGATGTGGAAATCGACACTGTCATCGTGGTAAAACCGGGCGAGCGTATTCCGCTGGATGGAATTGTAGTAGAAGGTGAGTCCATGGTCGATACCGCGGCACTGACCGGAGAATCTGTTCCAAGAAGAGCAGCAGAAGGTGATGAAATCATCAGCGGCTGTGTCAATGGAAGCGGTACTTTAAAGGTAAAAGTAACAAAAGCATTCGAGGATTCCACAGTATCCAAGATTCTGGAACTGGTGGAGAATGCCAGCAGCAAGAAAGCAAGAGTGGAGAACTTTATCACCAGATTTGCAAAATATTACACTCCGGTTGTTACCATTGGAGCAGTAATTCTTGCAATCCTGCCACCGGTTATTTTAGGCGGCGGCTGGGCTGAGTGGATTCAGAGAGCCTGTATTTTCCTTGTTATTTCCTGCCCGTGTGCCCTTGTAATCTCAGTCCCATTGGGATTCTTCGGTGGTATCGGAGCATCTTCTAACTTAGGTGTTCTGGTAAAAGGAAGTAACTATTTAGAGGCAGTGGCTGAGATGACCACTATCGTATTTGACAAAACCGGTACACTGACCAAAGGCGAGTTCAAGGTATCTGAGGTACTTCCGGTAAATGGAAGCAAAGAGGAACTCTTAGAGCTTTCAGCCCATGTAGAAGGATATTCCAATCATCCAATTGCTAATTCCGTGCGTGAAGCCTATGGCAAAGAACTGGATATGAACCGGGTAAATGGAACGGAAGAAATTGCCGGACATGGAATTCATACATTTGTAGATAGAAAAGAAGTATGGCTTGGAAATGCCAAAATGATGGCAGCCCGGAATATTTCCTATACCGAAAACAGCAGTGCTGGAACCGTAATTTATGTTGCGGTAGATGGCGCATTTGCCGGAACCATTGTAATTTCCGATTCCATTAAGGAAGGCGTAAAAGAAGCTATCCATAGCATGAAGAAGGTAGGCGTGAAGAAATGCGTTATGCTGACCGGAGACCGTAAGGCAGCAGCACAGGCAGTAGCAGATGAACTGGGACTGGATGAAGTGCATGCAGAATTACTGCCGGGTGACAAAGTAAGTCAGGTTGAGGCACTTCTGAAAGAACAGCATGAGAAAGAAAAACTTGCATTTGTGGGAGATGGAATTAACGATGCACCGGTACTGACCAGAGCAGACATTGGAATTGCAATGGGAAGTATGGGGTCTGATGCGGCAATCGAAGCTGCAGATGTAGTTCTTATGGATGATGATGTGCGAAAGATTGCATCTCTTGTGAAGATTGCAAGAAAGACACTTTCCATCGTGCACCAGAATATCGTATTTGCACTTGGCGTAAAAGCAATTGTACTGATACTCGGTGCATTTGGTATTGCCAATATGTGGGAAGCAGTATTTGCAGATGTAGGTGTATCTGTCATTGCAATTTTAAATTCCATGCGGACACTGCGCATTGCAAAGAAATAGTATAAAGGCGTTTATTGAGAAAAAGAATCAGTAAACGCCTTTCTTTTACCAAATGGATAGGCTATACTAACGAAAGTTACAAAGAGCTAACAGACAGCTGGAAATAGTACAACATTGGGAAAGAGGGAAGCAGGAGTAACAAAATAAAAGAACTGAAAAAAGAGTCAGAAAAGAAAAAGGAGGATGAATATGTTTCTGGAGATTCAGGATTTGAAAAAAAGTTTTGGACAGGGAGAGGCAAAAACAGAAGTTTTGAAGGGAATTAATTTCTCTGTTGAAAAAGGTGAGATTTGCGTATTGTTAGGACCGTCTGGTTCCGGTAAATCAACACTTTTGAATATTATCGGAGGAATTGACAGTGCAGACAGCGGCTATATTTCCATCAATGGAGAGAAAACAGCAGATATGAACGAAAAGGCACTGACGAATTACCGCCGCCGCCATTTAGGATATGTATTTCAGATGTATAATCTGATCCCAAACCTCAATGTGAAGGAAAATATCGAGGTAGGAGCATATCTGAGTGATAAATCATTAGACATTGACGAATTGCTTAAGACACTGGGACTTTATGAGCATCGTCATAAGCTGCCAAACCAGTTATCCGGTGGACAGCAGCAGCGCACAGCCATTGGCCGTGCTATTGTAAAGAACCCGGATATTCTGCTCTGTGATGAGCCGACGGGAGCACTGGATTACAATACATCCAAAGAGATTTTGAAGCTGATTGAGGATGTAAATCAGAAATATGGAAATACCGTTATTATGGTTACCCATAATGATGCCATCAAAAACATGGCAGACCGTGTCATTAAGCTGCGTGATGGACAGATTCGAAAGGATTACACCAATGAAGTGAAGATTCCTGCACAGGAACTTGACTGGTAAAGGCGGTGATGAAAGTGAAGAGTCCATTAAGAAAACGAATTCCAAGAGAAATGAAAACAGATTTTGGAAAATATCTTGTGATTTTCCTGTTCCTGACAGCTACTATCGGATTTGTATCGGGATTTCTGGTGGCAGGAAGCAGTATGATAACTGCCTATAATGAGAGTTTTGAAAAGTACAATATTGAAGACGGCAATTTCGAATTGATGGAAGAAGCTGACGATACCCTGCTTACAGAACTGGAAAAAGAAGGCGTAACAATTTATGAGAATTACTATCTGGAAGAAGAGGTGGAAAATGGCAAGTCAGACAGTACCCTCCGTATTTTTAAACCGAGAAATGAAGTGGATAAAGTATGTCTGATGGATGGAGAAATGCCGCAGCAGGAAGATGAAATTGCAATTGACCGGATGTATGCGGACAATAATTCCTTAAAAGTAGGAGATACCATTAAAGTAGGTGGTGAGAAAAAGACCATCAGTGGTCTTGTGGCATTATCAGACTACAGTGCTCTGTTTTCCGATAGCAAGGATCTGATGTTTGATGCCATAAAATTTGGCGTTGCCATTGCCACAGAGGATGCCTTTGATGCTTATGGTACCGGAAATCTCCATTACAGCTATTCCTGGAAATATGAAAAAACTCCGGCTGATGATACGGAAGCAAAAGAGAAAGCAGAAGATTTTATGAAAGTGCTGGGCAGTAAGGCAGCAATAGCAGCATACATACCGGCATTTTCCAATCAGGCAATTCATTTTACGGGAGATGATATGGGTGGAGACAAAACAATGGTAATGACGTTGTTATATATCCTGATAGCGATTATGGCATTTGTCTTTGCAGTTACCACCAATAATACGATTACAAAAGAAGCAGCAGTCATCGGAACACTGCGTGCATCCGGCTATACCAGAGGAGAACTGCTGCGGCATTATCTGCATCTTCCGGTACTGGTGACAATCGTAGCAGCAATTATTGGAAATATACTTGGCTATACCGTATTTAAAAATATGGTAGCAGATTTGTACTATGGAAGCTATAGTCTGCCGACCTACCATACCATCTGGAATGGGGATGCGTTTATCCTGACAACGGTGATTCCGGCAATCATAATGATTGTTATAAATCTGCTTTTGATTTCTTCCAAACTGCGTATTTCACCACTGAATTTCCTGCGCAGGGATTTGGGCAGAAGAAAGCGGAAAAAAGCAGTAAAACTGCCGCATTTCAAATTCTTTAACCGGTTCCGTATCCGTATTATTTTACAGAACCGTGCGGGCTACCTGACTTTATTTATCGGTATTGCTTTTGCAGAAATTCTGTTAGTTTTCGGCATGATGATGTCACCACTTTTAGAGCATTATCAGGATGAAGTGCTGTCCCACATGCTTGCAGATTATCAGTATGTATTAAAAGCACCGGTTCCAACGGAAACAGATGGCGCAGAGACTTATCTTGCCGGTAGTTTAAAGACAATGCCGACAGAATTCAACAGCGAAGAGGTTAGCGTCTATGGCGTTGAAAAAGACAGTGCTTATGTTGATATTGATTTCCCAAAAGAAGGTGTCTACATTTCGGATAGTTATGCAGAAAAATACCGGCTCGCAGAAGGCGATACCATTGAGTTAAAGGAAACTTATGGAGATAAGAAATACAAGTTTAAGGTGGCTGGAATCTATGAGTATCCGGCAGCAGTGGCAATTTTTATGCCGGAAGAGGAATATCGGGATGTATTTGACAAAGAGGAGGATTATTTCAATGGATATTTCTCCGATAAGAAGATTACCGATATTGAGGATGCCTATATCATGACGACCATTACAGAAGATGACCTCACCAAGGTATCAAGACAGCTTGATGTATCTATGGGCGGCATGTTCTATCTGATGAATGTATTTTCTGTTGCACTGGCAGCAATCCTTATTTACCTGATGACAAAGCTGATTATCGAGCAGAATGCTTCATCCATATCCATGGTTAAGATATTGGGTTACAACACCCGAGAAATCGGGAAATTATATCTGACAGCCACCACCTGGATTGTGGTGATATCCGTTATCCTGGGTGAAGCAATTGCTACCGAGACCATTAATGTCATCTACCGGGCAATGATGAGTGATTACTCCGGCTGGCTGAGCATCTACTATGACCCGAACATCTACTGGAAGATACTGCTTATGGTGCTGGCAGCATACTTCGTAGTGGCATTGTTCTGCCTTCGGAAGATTCGGAAGATACCGATGGACGAAGCTTTGAAGAATGTAGAGTAGAACTTGAAAATGTAATATTGCAGCGAAACTGCTGGTATTTTTATACAAGTATATTTTCATCCCACCCAGCCAAACTAAAACCATATCAAACTAACTGAAATTCTTAATATGATAAAGAATTCTCACCACGCACATTTTATGTTGACAACAGAAATGTAATTAGTTATGATAAACACAAGTTAGGAATAGCTAACTAGAGCGAAAGGAAAAGAAGATATGAGTACAGAAATTCTGGAAATTGTACAACAGATGGATTTACACAATGCAGAGACGCAGTTAGCGTTACAATGTGCCCCATTGATCGCAGGAGTAAAGATATCCAATCTCTTAGTCGTTTCAACAGGCATGGAGGATGCGGTAAAACAGTGCCTGAGAAAATCCGGAATTTCATTCCTGCTACTGCTCAGGACCAGGGAAAAAGCTCGTTACCTTCTTTTCCGGAAGAAACCGTTGGAGGCGTATCTGATGCGTAAAGAGATACGGGAGCTGTTGCAGGAGTCCGGTTATCAGGACTTTACGCTCGGAAATATTCTCAGCACGTTTCAGAAACGTTACCAGGGTTATATGTGCGGCGAGCCGGGCTTCCCTCATGAGATGGGAGTACTGCTTGGCTATCCGGTAGAAGATGTAAGAGGATTTATGGAACAGAATGGACAGAATGCACTCTATCAGGGTTACTGGAAAGTGTACGCACATGTTCCGGAAAAGAAACGTCTTTTCGCACGCTATGATATGGAAAAAGAGACCATCATCCAGCTTCTCTCCAATGGAGTGGGAATGCGGGACATCATTGGTATTTATAATGACAGCATGCCGCAGAAAGCGGCTGTTTAGGAGGTAGAAAAAATGAGTAAGATTCAGGTAGTTTATTGGACACAGTCAGGAAACACACAGGCAATGGCTGAGGCTGTTGGAAGAGGAATTGAAGCAGCTGGCAAAGAAGCAGAGGTTGTTGATGTAAGTACAGCTGATATGGATGCATTAAAAGCTTCTTCCGTATTTGCAATGGGATGTCCTGCAATGGGTGCAGAAGTCTTAGAAGAAGGCGAGATGGAGCCATTCGTTGAAGAAGTAGAAGGCTTTGCAGCAGGAAAGAAAATCGCATTATTCGGTTCTTACGGATGGGGCGATGGACAGTGGATGCGTGACTGGGTAGACCGTATGACAAGCGCAGGAGCAACCGTTGTAAATGGTGAAGGTGTGATTTGTCAGGAAGCACCGGATGACGATGCAGTCGCTGCATGCGAAAGTTTAGGCAAACAGTTAGCAGGAATGTAAATTCCAAAAACAAAAACATTTCCGTAGGGTACAAACAAATTGTATTATATATCATAACCAGAAGAAGTCTTGCAGAAAACTGCAAGGCTTTTTCACATTTTATAAACAGCTGCATATACTGATAAGAAGGACTGGAAACAGGTGAAAGAATGAAAGTATTGAATCCGGGAGAACGCTCCGTGCTGGTACAGTATGTGCAGCTGGCATTAAACCGTGCGGGATATGATATAAGGAAAGATGGAATTTTGGGAGAGAATACCTGCAGGGCATTGCGGCAGTTTTTAAGGAAAAAGAGCGGGGAAGAATTTAACTGTAAAATAGATGATGTAGTATGGGGGAAGCTTTTTCCCTATTTAAAAGGATATACGATGCATGAAATAAAATCCGGTGATACATTATGGGGTATTGCGGCAAATTATGACACCAGTGTATCAGTGATTATGACAGCCAATCCAACAGTAAATCCGCTGGCACTGCGGACCGGAAGTATTCTTGCAATTCCATTCTCTTTTTCGCTTGTAGCAGAAGATGTGGCTTACACTTCTTATCTCAATGACTGGATATTGGAAGGGCTTACGGTACGCTATCCGTTCTTGGTTCAGGGAAATATTGGAAAAAGTGCGATGGGAAAGGAAATTCCCTATCTTCGGATTGGAACAGGAGAGCGGGAAGTCTTTTACAGTGGAGCATATCATGCCAACGAATGGATTACCACACCGGTCCTGCTTAAATTTGCGGAAGAATATGCCCATGCATTTGCAGCGGGACGCATGCTTTATACTGTGCAGGCAGCGTGGCTTTTTTATGGATTTTCCCTGTATCTTGTTCCCATGGTAAACCCGGATGGTGTGGATTTAGTGAATGGAGTATTAGAAGAGGGTGCATCCTTAGAAGAGGCAGAGCGCATTGCAGCTGATTATCCGAAGATTCCATTTCCGGATGGATGGAAAGCTAATATAGAAGGAATTGATTTGAATCTGCAATTTCCGGCGGGCTGGGAAAATGCCAGAAACATTAAATTTGCCATGGGATTTACAACACCGGCACCAAGAGATTATGTGGGAGAGGCTCCCCTTGTGGCACCGGAAAGCCGCAGTGTCTATGAATTTACAAGAGCCCATAATTTTTCGTTAATTCTGGCATATCATGCCCAGGGCGAAGTGATTTACTGGCGGTATCTTGACTATGAACCGGCAGATTCCAGAAGAATTGCAGAATATTTTGGCGAGGTCAGCGGATACCGGGTGGAAGAGACGCCCTCTACATCTGGTTATGCCGGTTTCAAAGACTGGTTTATTCAGGAATACAATCGTCCCGGTTATACCATTGAGGTGGGAATGGGGGTAAGCCCGCTTCCAATGAGTCAGTTTGCCGGAATCTATGAAGATAACCGTCTGATTTTAGAAGGCGGAATGACGGAACTTGTGCGATAACCGGGGATGTGTTATATTGTAGCAGAGAAAAGTTGAGGAAACTGGAGCGTAAGATGAACACAGCATACAGCTATGAGATACAGCCGCTGGATGAACATTCCATAAGCATAGAGCGTGTATATGGGACGACACCGGTTGTTGTAATTCCAGATCAGATAGATGGATTCACAGTAAAGAGAATAGGCGCATATTGTTTTTCGGAAAGCAAACATGTTCCAGCAGATGCCGTTACCATCGGCGAAGTGGACAGTTTTATGAAAGCATTATGCGGAAATGATATCGAAGAAATTTCTTTGCCGGATTCCGTGGAACAAATCGGGAATCTGGCATTTTATAATTGCCGCAAATTACGAACACTTACCTTGGGGCGTTTCTTAAAAGAATTAGGAAGCGATGCCTTTATGAACTGCCGGAGCTTAAAGCGGCTGGTGCTTCGTTCTTCCATGGAAGAAGCCAGTGGCGCACAGCTTATCTTAAATCAGGTTCGGGCTGATTTGGAAGTGGAATTTAAGGAAGCCTTATTTTTCTATCCGGAATATTACGATTCCTATGAAGAAATCGGACCGGCACATATATTTGCACTGAATATTGCGGGGGAAGGTTTCCGGGCAAGACAGTGTTTTCATGAGCGGATGGTAGATGCAGCCGCATACGATATGATATTTGAGAGGATCTGCATTGAGGAGAAGATGTGGACTGCAGCCAGAATGGCACTTTGCAGACTGGCATATCCGGTGGAATTAAAGGAAGAAGCCCGTGAACGTTATCTTTCTTATTTAAAAGAACATGCCAGTGAGGTATGCGATGTTTTGATTCAGAAAAAAGATTTAGCATTATTAGAGTTGATATGCCGGCTTCAGGTGATGGAGCGGAGTGGAATCACTGCATTAATCGAGCAGGCGGCAGAAGCTGGCTGGGCCGAAGGCAGTGTCAGCTTAAGCAGCTGGCAGCAGAAATATTATAAGGAAGAAGCAGCTTCTTCCTGTTATGATATTGAGTGGTAAAAACAGCAGAAAATCAAGAAAATATGCAGTGGCAGAAAGGAGCAGAAGATGGCGCATATTAAGACCCAGACCGAATGGGAAAATGATATGTCTGTAAAAATCTTGCAGCATGCAAGAAGTGAAATCTATCTGGATTTGCGATATCTTGATGTGGCACTTTCTGCATTGAAGCCTCAGGCAATGGAAGGCTTAGAGACAATGGCTACGGACGGAGAGAGTCTCTTTTTCTCAGCAGGACAGGTAATACGCGTATTCCGGAATAATCCGGCATTTATGAACCGGGCGTACCTGCACACGATATTGCACTGTATTTTTTCACACTTATTTTTAAAAGGAAACAGAGATACGAAGCTTTGGAATCTTGCCTGCGATATTGTAGTGGAGCAGACCATTGACGGCATGGACAAGCCCTGTACCAGGCGCGCATTAAGCTTTCTGCGGCAGCAGACCTATGAAGCGTTGAAGGGTGAGGGGCGGATTTCTGCAGCAGTGGTATACCGCTGGCTGCGGGGAAAATCCATGGAAGAGCTTCTTACCTTAAATCATGAATTTTATACGGATGACCACCGTTTCTGGAAAGAGGAAACCGGCAATGGCGCGGCATCTGCAGCCAGAAATAAATGGAATAAGATAGCAAGGCAGACCAGTATGGCAAAGAAGCGGCATGGAGATGAGCCGGAAAAGGGAGAAGAACTTCTGATGACACAGATCAGTGCTGCGAAAAGCCGCCGGAGTTATAAGGAATTTTTACAGAAATTTTCCATACTACAGGAAGAATTAAAATGCAATCCCGATGAGTATGATTTGAATTATTATACCTATGGGCTGCGGCTTTATAAGAATATGCCCCTGATAGAACCGGTGGAGAGCCGGGAAGTAAAGAAAATCCGGGAATTTGTAGTGGTGGTAGACACCAGTTATTCCACCAGCGGCAGTTTAATCAAAGGCTTTTTAAATGAGACATTTGGCATTTTATCCCAGCAGAACAGCTTCTTTCGAAGATGCAGAATTCGGATTATCCAGTGCGATGATAAAGTGGAAATGGATGAGGTAATCAGCAGTCAGGAAGAAATGGAGCGACTGCTAAAAAGCTTTCAGGTAGTGGGCGGCGGAAATACAGATTTTCGACCGGCGTTTACTTATGTAAACCAACTAATCAAAGAAGGAAGTATCCGGCATCTGGATGGACTCTTGTACTTTACCGATGGCAAGGGCATTTATCCGGTAAAGAAGCCGGAATATAAGACCGCATTTTTATTCTTGGGAGCCTATGATGAGACGGCAGTACCGCCATGGGCAATGCGGCTGCAGCTGGAGCCGGAAGAGCTGGAACAGAATGCATGAGAGAAATAATATAGATTGGAAGAAAACAGATGAATATCAAACAGGCAAAGGAAGAAATCAAACATACCGTAACAGCATATTTGAAAAAGGATGATGAGGGCAGATATAAGATTCCTCTGATTCGTCAGAGACCGGTCTTATTAATGGGACCGCCGGGAATCGGCAAGACCCAGATTATGGAGCAGATTGCAGAGGAGTGCAAAATCGGACTGGTAGCATATACGATTACCCATCATACCAGACAGAGTGCAGTGGGACTTCCTTTTATCAAAGAAATGGAATTTGCAGGCAAAGAGTATTCCATAACGGAATATACCATGAGTGAGATTATTGCCAGCGTATACCGGAAAATCCAGGAAGGCTGTCCGGAAGGAATCCTTTTCATTGATGAGATTAACTGTGTGTCTGAGACACTGGCACCGACCATGCTGCAGTTTTTGCAGTGCAAGACCTTTGGTAATCAGGCAGTGCCGGAGGGCTGGATTATTGTTGCAGCAGGCAATCCGCCGGAATACAATAAATCGGTGCGGGAATTTGATATGGTAACCTTGGACCGTGTCCGCTGTATGCAGGTAGAGGCAGACCTTGGTGTTTGGAAAGCTTATGCCAGATCAAGACATATCCATGGTGCAATTTTAAGCTATCTTGAGCTTCGTCCAAAGAATTTCTACCGGGTGGAAGCAGATGTAGACGGCTTGCAGTTTGTCACAGCAAGAGGCTGGGAGGACTTAAGCATTTTGATGCAGACCTATGAAGAAATGGGGCTTCCGGTAGATGAAACCGTTGTAGGAGAATTTTTACACCATAAGGATGTGGCAGAGGATGCGGCAGCATATTTTGATTTATACCAGAAATATAAGGATGACTATGGAATTCCGTTAATATTGGAAGGAAAGATTCGGCCGGAAGTATTTGCCCGGATTTATGATGCAGCTTTTGATGAAAGACTCAGCGTGGTCAATCTTTTGTTGGACGGATTACAGAATCTGTTCCGAAGCTATGGAAAAGAAAAGGCTAAGACAGACCGCGACTTTGCAGCCTTGAAAGAGTACCGTAATTCCGAAGGGGCAAAGAAAGAAGTTTTTGAGGAAAAAAAGGCAGCCTTTGATATCCAGAGAAAGACATTAGAAACAATCGAAGAAAAGACCGCAGCAGCCTTAGAGCATGCGTTTGATTTTATGGAGCAGGCATTTGAGGGCGGTCAGGAAATGGTGGTATTTGTAACAGACCTTGCTACCGTGGCAGAATCCGCAAGATTCTTAGCCGAGCACAACTGCGACCGCTATTTACAGTATAATCAGGAGCTGCTGATTGGAAGCAAGCGGGCAGAGCTTTTAGCCGAGCTGAACCGGGACTAGTTGTACAGCGTAAAAAAATGTCAGAAAGGATACCTTTAAATATGAAGAAGCTGGTAATCGGAATTCTTGCACATGTAGATGCAGGAAAGACAACATTATCGGAAAGTATGTTGTATACAAGCGGAAGCATACGCCATCTGGGAAGAGTGGATAATAAGGATGCATATCTTGACAATAATGCCATGGAGCGGGAGCGTGGAATTACGATTTTCTCAAAGCAGGCAGAATTTTCCTGGAAAGATATGGCAATCACTTTATTGGATACACCGGGGCATGTGGACTTTTCTGCGGAGATGGAGCGGACCCTTAAAGTGCTTGATTATGCAGTGCTGGTCATCAGTGGAGCCGATGGTGTGCAGGGACATACCAGAACGCTGTGGCGTCTGTTAAAACTTTATCAGGTTCCGGTATTCTTATTTATCAATAAAATGGATCAGCCGGGAGCGGATAAAGAGGCTCTTTTATTGGAAATCAAGGAGCATTTGGACAGCAACTGCATTGACTTTACACAGGAGCAGAACGAAGGCTTCTATGAAGAGGCGGCTATGTGCGAAGAAGCAGCCATGGAGAAATTCTTATCGGAAGGAAGTCTTGCGTCCAATGACCTTGCACAAATGATTGCAAAGCGGGGACTTTTCCCCTGCTATTTTGGCTCTGCATTAAAGGTGCAGGGTGTGGAAGAACTGTTAGACGGGCTTTACGAATATGGCAGGACACCGCAGTATCCGGATAAATTTGGTGCTAAAATCTTTAAGATTGCAAGAGAAGAACAGGGAAACCGGCTGACTTATCTTAAAGTGACCGGAGGAACTCTTCGTGTAAAGGACATGCTTAATGGCAAAGCCGGAGAAGAAGAGTGGGCGGAAAAGGTCAATCAGATCCGTATTTATTCCGGAGAAAAATATGAGGCAGTATCCGAGGCGGCAGCAGGTACAGTCTGTGCTGTTACCGGACTGACAAAGACTTATCCGGGAGAAGGACTTGGCATTGAAGAAGAGTCCATACTTCCGGTCTTAGAGCCGGTACGCAGTGTAAAACTGGTTTTGCCGAAGGAAGTTCCGGTGGCGGTCATGCTGCCAAAATTAAAGCAGTTAGAGGAAGAAAATCCGGAATTGCATATTGTATACCGGGAAGAAACCGGAGAGATTCTCATTAAGCTGATGGGCGAAGTACAGCTTGAAATCTTACAGAAACTGGTAAAAGAACGCTACGGCGTAGTAGTGGAATTTGGAGAAGAGAAGATTATTTATAAAGAAACCATCCGCAATACCGTAGAAGGAGTTGGACATTTTGAACCACTGCGGCACTATGCGGAAGTCCACCTTCTGCTGGAGCCGGGGGAGCGCGGAAGCGGACTGTGTTTTCAGACAGACTGCAGTGAAGATATTTTAGATAAAAACTGGCAGCGGCTGATACTGACCCATCTTGCAGAGCGGGAACATAAGGGCGTATTAACCGGTTCTGCCATTACTGATATGAAGATTACCGTAGTGTCCGGCCGGGCACATCCAAAGCATACCGAAAGCGGCGATTTCAGGCAGGCAACTTACCGTGCTATAAGGCAGGGACTGATGGAAGCAGATTCTGTACTGCTTGAGCCTTATTATGCATTTCGTCTGGAAATACCGGAAGAATGTCTGGGTCGTGCAATGCATGATATGGAGCAGCGTAATAGCAGAATGGACGCTCCGCAGATAGAAAATGGAATGGCACTGCTCACCGGAAGCGGTCCGGTATCGAAGCTTTCGGATTATCAGAAGGAATTAAATACCTATGCCAAGGGGCGTGGCAAATTCTTCTGCACATTGCAGGGCTACGAGGTGTGCCAGAATCAGGATGAAGTGGTAGAAGCTATCGGTTATCAGCCGGAGGCAGATTTATATAATACATCAGATTCCGTATTCTGTGCCCACGGAGCGGGCTATCTGGTGCCGTGGTATGAAGTAAAAGAGCACATGCATATGCCATCTGTTTTAGAAGAAGATGGCGGCACAAAAGAAGAACGGATAAAAGTCCATCGTCCCGGCGTAGTAGAGGACTGGGTAGATACCGATGAAATCGATGCTATTTTAGAAAAGACCTTCTATGCCAACCGGCAGGAAGGAAAACGCAAAAACGGTGTTGTGCGAAAACGCAAAGCAGAAAACAATGCACCAACCGTCCGTACTTACCACAAGCCGGAAAAACTGGAACGCTATCTACTGGTGGATGGCTACAATGTAATTTATGCCTGGAAGGATTTACATGAACTGGCAGAAGTGAATCTGGATGGAGCCAGAGGCAAATTGCAGGACATTCTCTGCAACTATCAGGGCATCTTTGGTGGTGAAGTCATTGTGGTGTTTGATGCATACCGCCTGATCGGACATAAGACAGAACAGTTGGACTATCACAATATCCATATTGTCTTTACGAAGGAAGCAGAAACGGCAGACCAGTACATTGAACGCTTTGCCCACGAAGATCACAATCATTATGATGTAACGGTTGCAACCTCCGATGGCTTAGAGCAGATGATTATCCGCGGTCAGGACTGTAAGCTGATATCTGCCCGGGAGTTTGAACAGGAAGTAAAACGGGCGAATAGCACCATGTGGGATAATTACCGGAATGGACAGAATATTTTCTGATAAATATTGCCATGGCATGGAAAAAAAGCTATGATAGAAAAAGAGTTTCACTCGGGTGATTACGATAGAGGAAAACAGGATGCAACCATTGTATCTGCCATTTGACAGATGTTTCTTTTGTAACAGGAAATGTCATCGTTCTAAGACACTGCATTTTGCTTTTGTGATTTAGCCGGTCTTTCCAATGTTTGACAAGATATCTGTACGGTGCGCCGGAATGCGGATGCATGAAGCAGGCTGTTAGGGGCACTTGGAATTTCGTCGGCAAACCGGCAGCACTGGCACAGGGATGTGCCAGTGAGGCGCATCTTAAGCATGGATGCGAATATGCGCCGGTTGCCGGACGAATTCGTAACTTTATCGAAATTCTTAGTGCCCCTTGCAGGTTTGCTGTGGCATCCGCCTCCGGCGGACAGTGCAGATATCCCGTCAAAGCAGGTGGAAAGACAGTCTACTACAAGCAAAATGCGTATCTAAGAACGATAGGACATTTCCTGTTCATCAAAAGAAAACATCGTTAAATGGCAGCAACAATCGTTTGATCGTTGTTTTGCGTTATCGTAATCACCCGAACAGAATCATTTTTAGCAGAAGGAGAAAAGATATGGAAGGAAAAGGAAGAATAACAGGACATACAGGATTATTAGCATTAATCGGTTCCCCGGTAGGACACTCAGGCTCCCCGGCAATGTATAACTATAGCTTTGAAAAATTAGGATTAGATTATGCATACGTAGCATTCGACATAAAAGTAGAAGAAGTAAAGGCAGCCGTGGATGCCATGCGCCTTTTCCACATGCGTGGCTGCAATGTAACGATGCCATGTAAGACAGAAGCTGCAAAATATATGGATGAGCTTTCACCGGCAGCCCGGATTATCGGAGCAGTCAATACCATAGTAAATGAAGATGGAAAATTAATCGGACATATGACAGACGGTGAAGGATTTGTAGGCAATTTAAGAGACCATGGAATTGAGATAAAAGGAAAGAAAATCACAGTAGCAGGAGGCGGCGGAGCAGCCACTGCCATTCAGGTACAGTGTGCGCTGGACGGGGCAAGAGAAATCAGCATTTTCAATATCAAAGATGACTTCTTCGAAAGAACACTGGAAACAGCAGAGAAGATTAGAAAAGAAGTGCCGGGCATTGTGGTAAATGTGTATGACATTGCAGATACTGCAAAGATGACAGAAGAGATTCAAAGCTCTGACATTTTTGCCAATGCAACAATCGTTGGAATGAAACCGATGGAAAAAGAAAGCGTTGTGAAAGATACATCCGCATTCCGTCCGGGACTGGTGGTTGCAGATGCCGTTTATAATCCGGAAGAGACAAGATTACTCCGGGAAGCAAAAGAAGCAGGCTGCACCTGCCTCAATGGAAAAGGAATGTTACTGTGGCAGGGTGTTGCTGCATTCCGCCTGTACACCGGAGAAGAGATGCCGGTACGGGAAGTAAAAGAGAAGTTTTTCCAGTAGGATAAGGAGTAAGAAATGGAGCAGACGGTAGTCAGAATCAGGACATTGGAAATCGGAAGCGGAATGCCAAAGATTTGTGTTCCGGTTGTAGGAAAGACGGAAAAAGAAATATTAGAGGGCGCAGAGCGGGCGAAGGCTGCAAAACCGGATCTGGTGGAATTTCGTGTGGACTGGTATGAAGAAGCTGCAGACAGTAAAAAAGTAGTCGCACTGTTAGAAAAGCTTCGCAAATGTTTGGGAGAACTGCCGGTTTTATTTACCTTCCGAAGCAGCAGGGAAGGCGGAGAAGCTGCCTTAAGCGACGGAGCATATCAAAGCTTAAATGAAGCTGCAATTGCATCCGGGTTTGTGGACTGCGTGGATGTGGAATTATTTTTCGGGGATGCTGTTGTAAAGGCAGTAGTAGCGGCAGCACATAGCAATAATGTAAAAGTCATTGCATCCAATCATGATTTTGAAAAAACACCGGCAGCAGAAGAACTCCTTGCCAGACTTCAGAAAATGGAAGCACTTGGCGCAGATATTCCAAAGATTGCCGTTATGCCACAAAGCAGCAAGGATGTTTTAACACTGCTTACGGTAACGGAAAGCTGGAGGGAAACAGGGAAGACACCTGTTATTACCATGTCTATGGCAGGAAAGGGCTTAATCAGCCGTCTTTGCGGAGAAATCTTTGGCTCGGCAGTTACCTTTGGCGCAGCCGGAAAGAGCAGCGCACCGGGACAGATAGATGCAGAAGAACTGCGGCGGATATTGGAAATCATACATCAGAATAGCAATAGACAGTAAAAATAATAGAGAAGAATTTTAATCGATATTTGGAATCATACATATGGAAAGGAATTAGAAAATGGCAGAGAATATTTTTCTGATTGGATTTATGGGAGCCGGGAAAAGCACCATAGCAAAAGTATTAAAAGAGAAATTAAATGTTCCTCTTTGCGAAATGGATGAAATGATTGCAGAGCAGCAGAAAATGGCTATCTCTGACATTTTTGCACAGTATGGTGAAACACATTTCAGAGATTTGGAGACACAGCTTGTAAAAGATATTTCAGAAAAAGACGGTGTCATCGTATCCTGCGGTGGCGGTGCAGTGCTGCGGGAAGAAAATGTATCTTTTATGAAAGAAAATGGCAGAATCGTTCTGTTGTCTGCTACACCGGAAACCATTTATGAGAGAGTCCGCTACAGCAAGGACCGCCCGATTTTAAATGGCCATATGAATGTGGAGTACATCCGTGAACTGATGGAAAAACGCCGTAGCCGTTATGAAAGTGTTGCAGACCTTGCGGTGGCAACAGACGGCAGGAGTGCAGAGACAATCGCAGATGAGATTATTGCAAAGTTAAGAGAAGCATAATGGAAATGAGAGAGTATATAGAAGCAATCGCAGAAAGCTGCAGGAAGCTGATTATCAGTAAGCCTGCCACAAAGCAGGAAGAGTATCGTAAAATTATCGTACAGAAAAAGGAAGCCTTTTTCCAGATGGAAAAATATACGGACAAGCAGGTATTTCATGAGAATCTGTCCGTAGAAGAATTAGAGGCAGCATTGGAAGAACTGATGCAGAATCATTTTCGCCAGCTCAATGGATTTGATACAGAAGCAGAGCATATTCTTCTGGTATCCAAAAAGGGAGTGCCATCTTATAAAAGGAAAAAGCTGCAGAATGCAGTAAATGAGACTGCAACCCATAACCGGAAGAAAAATTATCTCTTAGAAGAAGGTAAGGTCATTCCGCCGTTGGTGGATATGGGAATTTTTACCACAGAGGGTAAAATTGTCCGTACCATGTATGATAAGTTTAAGCAGATTAACCGTTTTATTGAAATCATCGATGATTATGTGAAGGACTGTAAAAAAGAGAAACTTCATATCATTGATTTCGGCTGCGGTAAGTCCTATCTTACTTTTATTATGTACTACTACTTTACGGAAGTGCGCAAGATTCCGGTAGAGATTGTGGGATTGGATTTAAAGAAAGATGTCATAGAAAAATGTAATCAGGCAGCAAAAAAATACGGATATGACACCCTGCATTTTGAACTGGGAGATATCAATGGCTACAAAGCACCGTTCCCGGTGGATATTGTAGTATCTTTGCATGCCTGCGATACCGCAACGGATTTTGCCTTATACAATGCCATCAGCTGGGATGCGGAAATGATTTTCTCCGTGCCATGCTGCCAGCATGAATTAAATGAGCAGATGGAGAGCGAAAAGCTGCATCTGATGACCCGTTATGGCATTATCAAAGAGCGTTTTGCAGCACTGACAACGGATGCAATCCGTGCCAACCTCTTAGAGTGCTGCGGATACAAGAGCCAGGTCTTAGAATTTGTGGATTTGTCCCATACGCCAAAGAATCTTCTGATCCGGGCGAGAAAGGCAAAGATTTCAAAGGAGCATAAGCAGAAGCTTTTAAAAGAAGTGGATGCCATGTGCGAAGAATTCCAGTTAAAACCGTTACTCTACGGATTACTGCAAGTGGATGAAGGGAGAAATACGGATGCATTCAGAACAGGAAAATAATAGTTTCCCGGCAGAGTTTTTAGAGAGAATGAAGGAAATGTTAGGGGAAGAGTATCCTGCATTTTTTGAAAGCTTAGGGCAGGAGCGGCAGCAGTCGTTCCGGATTAATACAGGGAAAACCAGTGTATCAGAATTTTTACAACAGACAGATTGGAAGCTAAAACCGGTTCCATGGTGTGAGACCGGTTTTTATTATGGAAAAGAGATTCGTCCGGGAAAACATCCTTATCACAATGCCGGTGTGTATTATATTCAGGAGCCATCGGCAATGGTACCGGCAGAATGTCTTAAGGCACAGCCGGGGGATATCATCTTAGATCTCTGTGCAGCTCCCGGTGGAAAGAGTACCCAGATTGCGGCAGCTATGAAGGGGGAAGGAATCTTAATCTGTAATGAGATTCATCCGGCGAGAGCGAAGATTTTATCTGAAAATATAGAGCGGATGGGAATCAAAAACGCACTGGTATTAAATGAGACACCGGAGCATCTGTCAGAGCGTTTTCCAGGCTGCTTTGATAAAATCATGGTGGATGCACCATGTTCCGGGGAAGGCATGTTCCGGAAGAATGAAGAGGCCGGAAATGAGTGGAGCCTTGACAATGTGAAGCTGTGTGCCGACCGGCAGGACGGTATCTTAGACTGTGCGTATGAGATGTTAAGACCCGGCGGCAGGATGGTATATTCCACCTGCACCTTTGCACCGGAAGAGGATGAAGGGAGCGTGCACCGTTTCTTAGAACGTCATCCGGACTGCCAGATTGCAGAAGGAATTGACAGTGACGGCTTCATTCATGACAAAGAAGGCTGCATCCGACTGTTTCCGCATAAAATCGAAGGCGAAGGACATTTTGCAGCAGTGATAACGAAAGCAGGCGAAGGTTATGGCGGCTTTGGACTGACGGAAAAGGGCATAAAGGAAAAAGACTGCCCGGAATATCTTTCTTTTGTAAAAGAGAGTTTAAAAGAAAAACCTCAGGGAGCATTGCTTAAATTTGGAGAGCAGCTCTATCTGCTGCCGGAAGGATTTCCTGCTTTAAAGGGGCTGAAGGTATTACGGCCGGGACTGCATCTTGGCACCTTAAAAAAGAACCGTTTTGAACCATCCCATGCACTGGCACTTGCCATGCAGCCGCAAGAGGCATTTCATGTTGCCATGCTTTCTTCTGACAGCCAGGAAATCAGACAGTATCTGATGGGACAGACTTTTTCATGGGGAGGAGAAAAGGGCTGGTATTTAATCTGCGTAGATGGCTACAGCATCGGCTGGGGCAAGCTGGCAGGTGGAATCATGAAGAATCATTATCCGAAAGGGCTTCGTATGGTGGATATTATCTGAAAAGAGAGAATCTGAAAAAAGCTGCTTAAAATAAAACAAAATTAAGGAAATATTAATAAACACTGGGAATATCTGCTTGTGATTTAAAGGAAAATCGAATATGATTATTAAGTCGGAAAAAATAGAAAGTTAGAAAATTATGTGTGAAGAGACAAAGTTGGGAAAATTTTATCAAAAATACATAGCAAAATGGATACCATCATACGGACCACTGCCATTGGCATGGTGTGCCATTTTTAATACCATTATTTATTGGGGCACCCAGAGGCTGATGGCAAATGCAAAGCATTATGACCTGACCAGCAATCTGGACAGGAGTATTCCTTTTGTAAAAGAGTGGATTATTCTGTATGTTTTATTTTTTGCGTTCAGTTTAATAAATTATATTCTGGTATCGAGAGAAGATAAGGAAACATTTTTCCGTTTTGCAACAGCGGATATGTTGTCAAGAGTAATCTGCTGTATCTTCTTTATATTGCTTCCAACCACGAATATCAGACCGGAAGTGACAGGGCATGATTTCTGCAGCTGGCTGGTACGTTTTATCTATGCATCGGATGCACCGACGAATCTCTTTCCATCCATCCATTGTCTGGTAAGCTGGTTCTGCTTCATCGGGGTAAGAAAGAGCCGTAAGATACCGGGCTGGTACAAAGGATGTTCTTTTGTGATGGCAGCATTAATTTGTGCATCCACCCAGTTTACCAAACAGCATTACATGATTGACCTGGTAGCAGGCATTTTTCTGGCAGAATTCTGCTGGTTTGTATCAAAGCATACCGGAATGTACCGTCCGGTAATGAAAGTTTTTGATAAAATCGGAAGAAAGATATTCGGGGTGAAGCATTATGATGAGTAAGAAAAAAGGAATACTAAATGCAGTTTTTCTTATTACCGTATTTGCAATTACCATATATGCAATCTTTCATGGACAGGATTTAGGTGAATTGTTCGGCTATATCCGGAATACGGATTACCGGTACTGGCTTGTTGCGGTGGTCTGCGTGGTATTCTTTATCTGCAGTGAATCTGTTATTATATTTTATATGATGCGAAGCATCCGGCAGAAGATAAAACTTATGCATTGTTTCCTGTATTCCTTTGTTGGATTCTTTTTCAGCTGTATTACACCATCGGCAACCGGAGGACAGCCGGCACAGATTTATTATATGAAAAAGGATAAGCTGTCCATACCGGTATCGACACTGGTTTTAATGATTGTAACCATTACTTATAAACTGGTGCTTGTGGTGATTGGCGCATTGGTTGTAATCATTCGTCCGGCACAGATTATGCATTATCTTGAGCCGGTGCTGGGATGGTGTTATCTGGGACTTTTATTAAATGTCTTTTGTGTGGCATTTATGATGTTTCTGGTTTTCCATCCGACACTGGCAGCTAATATGATGGATGCCATCATAAGAGGACTTGGCAAAATTCATCTGATGAAGCGTACTGAATATTACCGGGAAAAAATGGCAAATGCCATGAAGCAGTATCAGGATGTGGCAGGATATTTCCGTACCCATAAATTGGTCGTAACCAATGTATTTCTGATTACCGTAGTGCAAAGACTGTTACTCTTTTTTGTAACATATCTGACCTGCCGTTCCTTCGGAATCAATGGAACAGGGATGGTAACCATTGTTGTATTACAGGGAATGATTTCCGTTGCGGTGGATATGCTTCCGTTACCGGGAGGAATGGGAATCAGTGAATCACTGTTTTTATCTATTTTTGCACCAATCTGCGGCACACTGACATTGCCGGCGATGGTGGTAAGCAGGGGACTCAGTTATTACACAGAATTAATTTTAAGCGCAGTTATGACAGTCGTAGCACATTTTACGATAGGAAGACCGCATAAACAGAAGAGGGAAGAAAGGTAGAGGGAAAAATGATAGGTTTTTATGATTATACAGTAGTACTTACATATATTAGTCTGATGTGTTCTGTTTTTGGAATTACTCAGGCAATTGGAGGACATTACAGAACAGCAATTATCTGTCTGGCATTATCCGGATTATTTGATATGTTTGATGGAAAGATTGCAAGAACCAAAAAGAACCGTACTGATGATGAAAAATTATTTGGCGTACAGATTGATTCCCTTTGCGATGTAGTCTGCTTTGGTGCGTTCCCGGCAGTAATCTGTTATGTGCTTGGTGTAAGAGGTATTCTTGGAACCATTGTTCTGGCATATTATTGTGTCTGCTCCGTGATTCGTCTTGGATTCTTTAATGTGTTGGAAACCAACCGCCAGAGAGTAGAAGAGGGTGCCAATAAATATTATCACGGACTGCCGATTACAACGATGGCAATCGTACTGCCACTGGCATTTATGCTGAACTTTGTAATTGCAGAGCGTGAATTCAGTGTGTTACTGCTCTTTGTTTTGGCAGTAGTTGGCACCTTATTTATTGTAGATTTTAAATTGAAAAAGCCATCCAATGCATTTCTTGCAGTTTTGGTTATCCTTGTGGCATGTGCAGTAATTGCAATCTTCCTATTCTCAAAATATCATATTTCGCTGTGCTTTCCGGGACTGGAGAATTCCATTTTAGATCGTCTGATGCGGTAGAAATTGTGTCGGATGAGACCAGCATTATGTTCAATGAGCCGGAAATGGGATGTAACGTGACAGAAAATGCGTAACATTTCCTGCAATAAGGAAAAATGAGGAGGAAACGAGGATGCGTTGTGTAGATCGGAATGGAAATGAAATTGGTGAGAATGCAGCACAGGGCAGAGTGTTAAAGGCATTGTATGAGACGGCTGCCGGAAGAATTTTACTTGGAATTTTAGTGAAACCTTTTGTTTCCAAAGCAGGTGGATTCCTTTTGAACCAGCCGGTATCAAAGGCTGCAATTGCACCATTTATAAAAAAGAATCATATAAATATGACAGATTATGAGGAACGGGAATACCGTTCCTATAATGATTTTTTTACCAGAAAAATCAAGCCGGGACACCGGAAATTTGACCGTGTTAAGGAGAATTTCTGTGCACCCTGCGACAGCAGGCTCAGTATATATCCCATTACAGCAGAGGGAAAAGTCCGCGTCAAGGATACGGAATATACCATGGAGAGCCTTTTCCGCAGCGGGAAAATCGCCCGTCATTATGAGGGCGGAACCCTTTGTATTTTCCGTCTGACGGTAGATGATTATCATCATTACAGCTTTGTGGATGATGGCAGAATGGGGTACATCTATAGGATTCCGGGTGTTTTTCATACGGTCAATCCGCTGGCGGGAGAAATATATCCGATTTATAAGGAAAATACCAGAGAATTTTCTGTGCTGAAAAGTCAGCATTTTGGCAATATTTTAATGATGGAAGTGGGCGCACTTATGGTAGGCAGAATCTGTAATGAGAAAGAAAACTGCCCGGTGCACCGTGGAGAAGAAAAAGGTAAATTTGAATTTGGCGGTTCTACGGTAATTTTGTGCCTGGAAAAAGACAGGGTAGAACTGGACGCAGATATTGTGTATAATTCCAATAAAGGAGTCGAGACGAAAGTCCGGCAGGGGGAAAAGATTGGAAGGATGTCAGAATGGAAGCGCATGAAGTATTAGAACAGGTGAAAAGCGGAAAGATGACCGTAGAAGAAGCGGAGCAGTTTTTTAAAAGGGAACCGTTTGAAGAGATGGGCTATGCAAAGATAGACAGCCATCGGAAAATGCGTTCCGGTTTTGCAGAAGTGGTATTCTGTCAGGGAAAACGGGATGAGTTTCTTCTTGAAATCTTTCAGAGAATATACAAGGATGAAGGCGAGGTCATGGGAACCAGGGCGTCTTTGGCACAGTATGAGCTGTTGCACAAGGAATTACCGCAGGTTACCTATGACCCTGTTTCTCGTATATTAAAAATTGAAAAAAAGGATAAAAAACGCAGTGGACTGATAGCGGTATGTACGGCTGGAACGGCAGATATTGCAGTGGCAGAAGAGGCTGCGCAGACGGCAGAGTTTTTCGGAGCCAATGTGGAACGTATTTATGATGTGGGAGTCAGTGGAATTCACCGTCTCCTTTCACGGCTTGAGGTAATCCAGAAAGCCAACTGTGTTGTTGCAGTGGCTGGCATGGAAGGAGCACTGGCAAGCGTTTTAGGCGGACTGGTAAGCAGGCCGGTAATCGGTGTACCAACCTCCGTAGGCTATGGAGCGAATATGGGAGGCATTTCTGCATTGCTTACCATGATTAATTCCTGTGCCAATGGTGTTGCAGTGGTAAATATTGATAATGGTTATGGTGCAGGCTATCTTGCAACACAGATAAACAGACTGGGGGTACATGATGAAGAAGCGTAGTTTATATCTGGACTGCCATACCGGAATCAGTGGTGATATGGTAGTGGCAGCTTTACTGGATGCAGGAGCAGACAGAGAAGTCTTAGAAACTGTTTTAAGGAGCATTCCGGTATCCGGCTTTGGGATTGCAATCAGCAGAGTACAAAAGGCGGCCCTGTCGGCATGTGATTTTAAGGTCATCTTAGATGCCGCCCATGAGAATCATGATCATGATATGAAGTATTTATATGGGAAGGAAGAATCGCACGCACATGGAGGGCATTTCCATTCGGAAGAATCACATACCTATGGAGAGCATTCCCATTCGGAAGAATCATACACCCATGGGGAACATCATCATCACGAACACCGCGGTCTGACGGAAATTTATTCCATAATCGATGGCACGAATATGCTTGATAGTGCCAGGACACTTGCTAAGAAAATATTTAGGATTTTAGCAGAAGCGGAAGCAAAAGCCCATGGTGTTCCGGTGGAAGAAGTACATTTTCATGAAGTGGGAGCCTTGGATTCAATCGTAGATATTATTGCAGCGGCAGTTTGTGTTGATAATCTTGGAGTAGATGAGGTCATTATTCCTGCCCTGTGGGAAGGGGAAGGAACGGTGCGCTGCCAGCATGGAATCCTGCCGGTGCCGGTTCCGGCAGTGACTAACATAGTGATGGAATATGGAATCCCGCTTGGAAAAATCGGTGAACCGGGAGAATATGTGACTCCGACAGGGGCTGCAATTGCAGCGGCTATCTGTACGTCAGGAGAGCTGCCGGAATGTTACCGGATTGTGGGAAACGGACTGGGCGCCGGAAAGCGGGACTATAAGCGGCCGGGACTGCTCCGGGCATTGCTGCTGGAAACAGAAGAACCGGTCTATGAAAGTGATTCTATTTTAAAACTGGAATGTAATATCGATGACTGTACCGGGGAAGCACTGGGCTATGCCATGGAGCTTTTACTGGAAAATGGCGCAAGAGATGTCCATTATATACCGGTCTATATGAAGAAAAACCGCCCGGCATATCAGTTGACAGTAATCTGCAGGAAAGAAGACCGGGAAAAATTGGAAGCAATTATATTTCGTGAGACAACAACCATTGGAATCCGCTATGTAGAAATGGTGCGGACGATTCTGCCAAGAAGGACAGAAAGGCGGCAGACCTCCTACGGTGAGGTGACGGTTAAAATATGTGAGGGTGAAGGAGAAGTGCGTATTACTCCGGAGTATGAATCCATCCGGGAGATATGCAGAGAGAGAGGACTTTCTTTTCAGAAGGTATATGATGATGTATTGCAGGAGTTGAGATAAGGATACGAAAAGGATGAGGTTAAAAGGATGCATACGAAAACAGATTTGTTAAAAGGCAATATTTTAAAATCTTTGATTTTATTTGCAATTCCACTTATTATTTCCAATTTATTTCAGCAGCTCTATAATGCGGCAGATACCATGATAGTAGGCCATTTTCTGGGTGATGAATCGCTGGCAGCAATCGGTGCATGTGCAGCGGTTTATGAACTGCTGGTAGGATTTGCACTGGGGTTTGGAAATGGACTTAGCATGGTAGTGGCAAGAAGCTTTGGTGTAGGAGATAAAGACTTGTTAAAGCGTGCAGTTGCAGGCTCTTTGGTAATTGGAGCAGCGGTGACGGTTGGTGTAATGCTGATTGCACAGATTGGACTTCGTCCGCTTCTGGTCTTGTTACATACACCATCAGAAATCATTGAGGAATCCTATTCTTATATTTATATTGTAACAATCTGTGTTGGAGTAATGTTTGCATATAATCTGTTGTCCGGATTGCTTCGTGCAATTGGAAACAGTTTTATGCCGCTGGCATTTCTGATTATTTCGTCCGTTATCAATATTGTACTGGATGTTCTTTTTATTACACAGTTTCAGATGGGAATCCGCGGTGCAGCAGTGGCAACGGTGGTAGCACAGGGAATTTCTGCAGTATTATGTGCCCTTTATATTATGAAAAAATGTAAGATTTTAATACCGGCACGGGAGCATTTTAAAGTAGATGGACCACTTTACCTGGAACTGACAGGCCAGGGGCTTTCCATGGGCTTTATGTTAGCCATTGTATCTGCAGGAACAGTAATCCTGCAATATGCTATCAATCAGCTGGGTTATCTGATTATTGCGGGACATACAGCAGCACGAAAATTAAACAGTTTTTGTTCGTTGCCATTAATGCCACTGGCAATGGCAACAGCAACCTTTGTATCCCAGAACCGGGGAGCAGACCAGCGTGACCGTATCCTTAAGGTAGTACGGTATGCCATGATACTGTCTGTTGGCTGGGCAGTATTTATTACCGTTATTGTTGCATTTGCCGCACCTTCCCTGATTGCATTGCTCTCCGGCTCATCCGAAAGTGTAGTTCTTGAAAATGGTGCCAGATATATCCGCTGGAATACACCGTTTTATTCGGTTCTTGGAATTCTTATGGTACTTCGAAATGTGTTACAGGGACTTGGTAAAAAGGTAGTGCCACTGGTTTCAAGCATGATAGAGCTGGTAGGAAAAATTGCATTTGTTCTATTGTTTATCCCAATCTTGAAATATTTTGGTGTAATTATCTGTGAGCCGGTTATCTGGTGCCTGATGTGTATACAGCTTGTCATATCTTATTACAGAGACCCGTATATACGTGGAAAGGAAGAAAAGAAATGAAGCTTGGAATCGTAGGAACAGGAACTATCGTAGAAGAAGTGCTTCCGGTATTAAAACAGGTAAAAGGGCTTTCCTGCTATGGAATTTGTGGAACAAAGCGCAGTGAAGCAAAAGCAGAAAAACTAAAAGAACAGTATCAGATGAAGCTTGCAGTAAGTGATTATGAAAAACTTCTGGATTCGGAAATTGATACCGTCTACATCGCTGTGCCAAATCTTTGGCATTTTGAAATGGCAAGAGAAGCTATCCTCCATGGAAAACATGTTATTGTAGAAAAACCCATGACAGCCAATGAAAGACAAGCGGAGGAGCTTTGTGCCCTTGCAAAGAAGCAGGGAGTATTTTTGTTTGAAGCCATTACTACAAGGTATCAGTCGAACTATCAGTTTATCAAAGAGCAGTTACCGACGATTGGCAAAATTAAAATGGCAGTCTGCAATTTCAGCCAATATTCCAGAAAATATGACCGTTTCCAGAATGGAGAAAACATTCCTGTTTTTGATGCAAAGCAGGCAGGTGGAGCTTTGATGGATTTAAACTTATATAATATCCAGTATTTAGAAGGCTTGTTTGGAGAACCGCAGTCTGTGCATTATACCGCAAACATGGAAAAAGGAATTGACACCAGCGGTGTTGCAATTTTATCTTATCCCGGCTTTCAGGCAGTTGCAATAGGTGCAAAGGACTGTCAGGGACAGCCGGAATATCGCATTGAAGGAAGCGAAGGCTACATTGCCCAGAACAGCCCGTGTAATGTCTGCGGCGCAGTGACCATCCATTACCGGGATGGAAGAGAGGTATCCTATGATGGAAATGGAGATGCACACCGGATGTATGCAGAGTTTGTTTCCTTTGTAAATGAGATAGCATCAAAGGACACTGAAACCTGCTACGAAATGCTCGACCACAGCCTTGCGGTCAGCCGGATACTGACCCGGGCAAGAGCGGATGCCGGAATTGTATTTCCGTGTGATGAAAAAAATTGAAAATGTATTTGCTTTATTTATAAGGATTCCCTATTGGTATTTGACTGATGGGGAATTTTTTTTTACAGGAAATTGCTTTCCTGTAAAGTAAAAAACGTTCCGCGGGGATACGCATTGCGGCATATAAGGTAGATATCGCAAGCGACCGCAGCAGGCGCGGGAATGTGCCAAGTATCCCTAAGAAGCTGTAGCTGACATGTTTTGTAAGGAAAAATATTTTGGCCAGATATGATTTAGTCAAGTATACTTTAGTCAATCGTACTTGACTAAAAACAAAAGTGGGGTTATAGTTAATTTACAGAAATGGAGGTACAGATATGTTTATAGGCAGAGATAGAGAGTTAAAAACACTGGATAAGTTATACCATTCAGATAAGTTTGAATTTGTTGTAATATATGGACGCCGTCGTGTTGGAAAGACAGCGCTTATTAACCATTTCATTGATGATAAACAATCCATCTATTTTATGGGAGTAGAAAGTAACGAAAAGCAGAATTTAGAAAATTTAAGCAAGAGTATTTTGGAGTATAGTAATGGGATTGAAACAGATACTTATTTTGCATCATACCAGGCTGCACTCGAATACGTATTTAAACTGGCAGAAAGGGAACGCGTTATATTAACGATAGATGAGTATCCTTATGTGGCAAGAGAGTCTAAAAGTCTGGCTTCTACCTTACAGTTATTGATTGATAAATATAAAGATACATCGAAATTGATGCTTATTTTATGCGGATCTTCCATGTCATATATGGAAGACCATGTGCTTGCCTATAAAGCGCCTCTATATGGCAGAAGGACTGCACAGATGAAGATTATGCCGTTTGACTTTGAAGAAAGCTGCAGATATTTAAAAAACATGTCGGATGAAGAGAAAGCAATTATATATGGAATTGTCGGAGGAACACCGCAGTACCTTCTTCAGATAAATGATAAGATGAGCGTAGAGGAAAATATCAGGAATACGTTTTTGAATCCAATGTCATTTTTATATGAAGAGCCGATGAATCTTTTAAAACAGGAAGTAAGAGAACCAGCAATTTATACCGCAATTATTACTGCCATTGCAACAGGACATTCCCGGATGTCTGAGATTTCCACCAAGGTTGGGGAAGATACTAATGTATGTTCCGGATATTTGAAAAATTTAATAAATCTTGGAATTATTAAAAAGGAAACACCATATGGAGAAAAGACTTCTAAAAAGTCAATTTATTCTATCGAAGATAACATGTTTTGTTTTTGGTATCGATTTGTATTAGATAATAATTCTATTATTGTAAGAGGCGCAGCCGATTTAGTTTATAAGAAAATTGAAGCACAGCTAAGTGATTATATGGGAAGAGTGTTTGAAGATATTTCTGTACAGTATTTGTGGAAACAGCTCCTTACAGGAAATTCGTCAGTAGAATTTACATCCCTCGGTCGTTGGTGGGGAAATGATCCGAAGAAGAAGTGTCAGGCAGAAATTGACATTATGGGTGAGCAAGACAGCAATACAGCCCTTTTTGCAGAGTGTAAATGGCGTAATGAAAATGTTGATTTAGATGTGTTGGAAACGCTAATAGACCGAAGCAGATTATTCCATTATACAAAGATGCATTATTTTGTTTTTTCAAAAACCGGATTTACAAAAGGATGTATGGAGAGAGCAGACGAAATGGGAAATGTTACATTAGTCTCTTATAAGGACATTGTGAAAGCAATGTAATGTGCAGAAAGAAGAGTTAGAGAGAGTATATAAATGAAAGAAAAATTAGTTGGTGTAATAGAAAGAATAAAATATTTTTTGGGTGGTGGTTTGATAAATACAAAAGCGAAATATAATGTAAAAGTGACAATCTTATTTATTCTAATTTGTGCAGTGTTAAGAAAAATTGGATGTATTATGCTGGGAAGTGGAATGATAGCTTTTACGTTAAGATCATATATGATATATGAGAATAGAGTAAAAAATGCAAGTTCAATAAAGATTAATAATGGACAAGTATCCTATGAGGAAGATTTAAAAGAAAGAGGAAAATTAATTGAAAATATTTTTATGATTGTTCTGTTTGGTGAAAGTATTTTTCTCATTACATGGGAGAATATATACTCATATATTTTTTGGTCGTTACTCTGAGTTTTACATTTGCAGCAAAATATTCTATTGAAAAAAATAATATGTTTTATAAGCTATTAACCATAATAGTCTCATCGATTTTTGGAGGAATTGTAATATTTGTTCTTTTGTTATCATTTCTTATTGGAATTAATTTTTTGTTAAATTATTTTATAATTAGGGATGGAACATTAAAAGGGTTACCATTTTCTCGAACGGAATGTGTATCTATATTAATTGCAGCGACATGTTATGTAGAAAATAACTTTTGGATTACAATAGTTTCTATAAGTCTTTCTTGTTTTCTTAATATTGCGTATATAAAATTAACACCTGCATATCAATTGGATAATTTAAAAAAATCATTCCAAATAATGAATATAATTGTTGTTGCAATTAGTATTATATCATTTGGGTCAGCGGGGGCGTTTTGTGATTATGTGCGTAGCAATGCATGGGATTGGTATGAGTTGTTGGGGGAAGGACGACAATTAGCAAAATATGCATCGACATATGATACTACTAATTTTAAAAATTTATTTTATATAATAGGGCTTCCATATACATTTGGAATTTTAATTTCAACATATTTTCTGGATAATAAGAAAAAGCGGTGTGAAAAAAAGAAGCAAGAAATACTACATAAAATGATTGTGGAGAAAAAAATATTAAACGAGGAATACATAAAAAAATATTATGAATTGTCGGGTGATACAAATGAGTATGAAATATTGCTTAGTTTACTAAATGTTGAAAGAAATGAGAGCATATAATCCTTCCATCTCCACACTATCTCCATATCTATGTAATAAGATGTAACAAGTTCGTAACAACTTGCGAATGATTACATAGGAAATTGCGAGAAGAGAAAATTATTTGAATTTATTTTAGAAAATGAACAATAGCCAGACAGTCCGGCAAAGTGCGAAGGCATTTTCATGGCTGTTAGGGGCACTTGGAATTTCGTATGGGAACAGGCAACGCCGGTACATGGAAGTACCGGCGAGGCGCAGATGAACATGGATGTGAATTTGCACCGTTTGCCGGATAAAAAGAATACAATCCGAAATTCTTAGTGCCCCTTGCAGACATGATGCGGTCTTTGCATTTGCCGGACTGCCCGGCTATTTCATTCATTTATTAAAAATAAAATATCTCTTTTGCAATACCTGATGATTACATAGGTAAGGAGACAGATATGAAATACAAAACAGTAAAAAAATTATGGCTTGCAGCCGCAATCCTGGCAACCACAACTTCATTATGGACCAATGTCAATGCCATGGAGACACCAGCTGCATCCGGTGCAGGCGTAATCCGGGCACTGAATGAGCAGCGCATTTTATCTGAGCAGTATGCACTGCAGCAGATACAGACAGGAGCTGGTGAACTGGCAGAAGGTGAAGCAGCAGGCGAAGCAGAAATAAATGATGTGGCAGAACTTTCACTTGGAAATGCAGAAGAGGAAATGCCGGCAGCAGACCAGCCGGAACTTGCGGTTGCAATCGCACCGAATTATGTGAATATTCGAAAAGAACCGTCTACAGAAGGAGAAGTGCTTGGAAAACTTTACCGTAATACGGTAGGTGTGATAGAGGCAGCAGAAGAGGGCTGGTATTATATTACTTCCGGTTCAGTCAGCGGATATGTCAGTGCAGAATATGTCTGTGTGGGAGAAGAAGCAAGAGCACTTGCGGAAGAAATTGGCACACAGCTTGCCCGGGTAACTACAACAACTTTAAAAGTGCGTACGGAAGCATCCACAGATGCTGCCGTATTAGGACTGGTACCGGGAGGCGATATACTAACGGTAACAGAGACACTGGATGGCTGGTTAAAGGTTGATGCAGAGGAAGGGGAGGGCTATGTAGCAGCAGATTATGTAGAAACCTATACGGAATATCCCCATGCAGAATCCATTCAGGAAGAAGCAGAACGGTTAGCAAGAGAAGAAGCCGCAAGAAGAGCGGCACAGGAAGCAGAAGCCAGAAGAAAAGCGGCAGAGCAGCAGGCAGCAGCACAAAAGAAGGCAGCAGCGAAGCAGAGCACCAATCATACAACAGCAGGGAATGCAACATCTAAAGCTTCAACATCTGGAAATGCTGCATCCGGAAACAGCGGAACAGGGACGTCTGCATCTGATGCCGGTTTAGGCAGGCAGATTGCAGATTATGGATTGCAGTTTGTAGGAAATCCATATGTATATGGTGGAACCAGTCTTACAAATGGGGCGGATTGTTCCGGCTTCGTGCAGAGTGTATATAGGAATTTTGGAATTAATCTGCCAAGAACCTCCGGTGAGCAGGGAGCCTGCGGAAGCGCAGTGGCATCTTTGGCAGAGGCACAGCCGGGAGATTTAATCTGGTATTCCGGTCATATCGGAATCTATATCGGAAACGGACAGATTGTGCATGCAAGTTCAGCAAAGACCGGAATTAAAGTATCAAATGCAGGCTACCGGACGATTCTTTCTATCCGAAGAATTGTATAAAGAGAATAAAAATTTTATCCGTGGAGATACTGACTACAATAGAAAAGAGTATAAATTAGTAGAAAAGATTGTAGCAGGAAGGATAGAAGATATATGGGAACAAAGGGAACCATTATCATTCAGGAGTCAGAAGGAAGGATGCCCCAGGAACTCTGCCAGCAGCTTTTAGAAGAGGGCTACCGCATTGTATACGAAGAAGACAGGCGGGCAGGAAGTCAGATTGAAATTGGAACGGCCTGTATCTTAGAAGTAGACAATCATTGTATCAGAAGAGGCAGGAAAAAGATTCATCTGACACCTAATGAATATAAAATTTTATATACCATGGTGAAATCTCCCCACCGGGTATATAGCAGAAACCAGTTGATTACTTATGCGTTAGAGGATGCCTTTGATGGCTATGACAGAACCATAGATTCCTATATTAAGAGTATCCGGAAGAAAATTGAAAAGAATCCCAGACGGCCGCGTTATATCATAACGGTGCACGGAGTCGGATATAAATATGTTCCATCAGACAGTGAGGGCACTCATGGAGAATAAGAGCCTGGAACAGAGGATGGAAACAGAACCGGTGCATCGTGTGATTTTGTCACTGGCGGCACCTACGGTACTTAGTATGCTGGTAATTTCTGCTTACAGTATCGTGGATACCTTCTTTGTAACAAGACTTGGCAGCAGGGCAACCGGAGCGGTCGGAATTACGTTTGCGCTGGTGGCATGGATACAGGCAGTGGGCTATACTGTTGGCATGGGAGCGGGAAGCCTTGTTTCAAGGCTCCTTGGAAAGAAAGAAAAAGAGCAGGCAGAGCAGATTGCAAATTCGGCAATTATGTCAGGGCTGCTGCTTGGACTTATAAGTCTGGTGGCAGGTCTGATTTTTTTGACACCTTTGCTGAAACTTTCCGGTGCAACAACAGAGCTGCTTCCATATGCAAGGGAATATGCCCTCTTTGTATTGCTGTCGGCACCCTTTACCATAGAGACACTGGTACTTGGTACGCTTCTTCGGGCACAAGGCAGGGCGAAAGCATCCATGGCAGGAATGGTAACCGGTGGAATTCTTGATATTATACTGACACCGGTGTTTCTGTTTGTCTTAAATCTTGGAGTAAAAGGAGCCGCATTAGCGGCATTTATCGGACAGGCAGTGGCAGCGATGGTACTGGGAGGCTGTTTCCGGCATGGCAGAATGAAACTGGATGGAAAGAAACAAAGTAAAAATTTTTTTAAAATAAAGGACTATGGTAGCATTATAAAAAATGGTCTGCCGTCGCTTTGCAGGCAGGGATTTGCCAGCGTGGCAGCTGTATTGTTAAACCGGCAGGCGGTAGGATATGGAGATGCGGCAGTAGCAGCAATGTCTGTAGACGGACGGTTATTTATGGTATTTTTCAGCCTTTTTATCGGATATGGTCAGGGTTTTCAGCCGGTGGCAGGGTATCAGTTTGGAGCTGAAAATAAAAAAAAGTTAAAGCAGGCATTTATTTTTACTTTATGGAGCAGCACCATAGCGGCGGCAGGAATCGGTCTGGCAGGATTCCTTTTCGCACCGATGACCATGAACTTCTTTTTAAAAGAGGATATGGCAGCACAAATCGGCATTTTTACTTTTCGAAGCCAGTGCCTGATTCTTCCGCTGATTCCGATAGGAATTTTAAGTAATATGCTGTTTCAGGGAATCGGGCAGCAGGGGAAGGCGGCATTTCTATCAGCGTGCCGTCAGGGAATTGTATTTCTTCCGTTGATTTTCCTTCTACCGGAATGGATCGGACTGGCGGGAGTGGAGATTGCGCAGGCATTGTCAGATGGGCTGACTGCAATCATCAGCATTCCATTTGTGTTTTGTTATTTCCAAAAGAGTGAGAAAAAAAGAACAAAAAAAAAGACCAGTGACGGAAAGCGGCGGCTATGAAGCGCCGTTTGGTCAACTGGTCTACTGAACCATTTCTACCAGATAAGCTAACATGGTAACAGGTTCTTTCTTCTGTGCTTTCATCTCTCTTACATATGCTTCGTATTTTGCTACGAATCTGGAAAGACCCAGCACTGCATCCTGCTCTAAGAACATACAAATCCCTCCTTATGCAATTTATTATCTGAACAAACCTCTTTGTTCGTTTAGTATTATATACTTACCTTTGGTAAATGTCAACAAAAAAGATGCGAAAAAATTGTGTAAAATTACCATAAAAGAAAATTAAGTTTTTGTTAATAAAATGTAAGGAACATTTGGTGTATGATGATAAGGAATGAAATAACAGATAACGCATATAGGAGCAGATAAAAATAAATGAGACAGACCGGAAGAGGAAAGAGAAAAACAGGAAGAAAAAAATATACATATGAGAAACCACATACAGCAGCAGAATACCGGCGCAGAAGAAGACAGCAGCAGGTGCGGATTCAGAGAATGCTGCTGCTTTTAGGAATTGTTCTTGTAGTAATTTTCATATTTGTATTAGGTGGGAAATTGCTCCGCTGGATAAGGGGAAAACATTTGGCAGCAGCAGATGTGCCGGCAGCCGTTACCAAAGTGGTAGAAAATCCGCCGGATTATGATGTGCAGCTTCTTACGATAAATGATTATTCCAGACCGGGACTTGCAATTGATCAGGTAAATGGCATTGTGGTGCATTATACTGCAAATCCGGGAACCACAGCGCAGCAGAACCGTGATTATTTTGAAGGCTTAAAGGACAGCCATGAAACACATGCCAGCAGTCATTTTGTCATCGGACTGGATGGTGAACTGATTCAATGCATCCCATGCAAAGAGATTTCCTATGCATCCAATGACAGGAACAGTGATACTATTTCCATCGAATGCTGTATCCCGGACGATACCGGAAGATTCAACGATGCCACCTACCAGACATTAGTGCATCTGGTGGCATGGCTTTGTGGCAGATATGATCTGACCATGGATGATGTTATCCGTCATTATGACGTAACCGGAAAAAACTGCCCGAAATATTATGTGGAACACGAGGATGCCTGGAAGCAGTTTAAGGTAGATGTGGCAGATTATATAGAGAAGAATGGAGTTGCCCCGGAAAATCTAAAAAATGACAAGGAGTAAGTCTTGCCAAATCTTCTGATTTCAAGTAATATTAAATCATTGATAGTGGAGAGACGAAAAGTCCACTGGTTGTAAGAAGGAAAAACATGTTAGAAGAGATTTGTAAGGCACTGACCGAAGAGACGAATATACGTGAAAATCTGATAGAATTAAAGAAAAGCATAAAAAATCAGGATGCATTGAAGGAATGGAAAGAATACCATGCAACGCATCCGGTTTTGTATGCTTTTTTGAGTTCCGAAGATGCTAAAATCCGGAAAAATGCAGCACTTATTCTGGGTGAGACAAATGAATCAGGGGCGGCAAAAGCACTGTTTGAGGCATACCAGAGGGAGAATACACGCTTTGTGAAAAGTTCTTATCTTACTGCAATGAATGGACTTGATATAGAGATTTATCAGGACGCACTCGGGAAGCGTTACAAGGAATTGATAACAGAAGTTCCGGCAGAAAGCGAAAAGAAGCACAGAACGGAAGAACTGCATGCTCTGGATAAATTGTTAGGTGGGCTGAACCAGAATAAGAAGCATCGTTTTACTGGATATGAAGAAGAGGTAGAAGTGCTTCTGACAACCAATCCTGCATATCGTGAGATTACGGCAGAACAGATAAAAAAAGATCGTCCGGTGCTGGTTCCGGCAGGTGTAAAAGTAAAGACAACACATCTCAGGGATGTGATAAAGATTCGTACTTTCCGGGAGATGCTGTTGCTGTTGTCCGGGGGACACCGGATTGCTGCAGAACCGGAAGCGGTAGCAGAGGCATATGCAAAATCAAATCTTATGGAGTTATTAAACAGGCTGCATGAGGGCAATCCACCATTTCGCTTCCGCATGGAAGTAAGGGGCATTGCTCCGGAAGAAAAAGGCAGCTTTATCCGGAAAGCGGCAGCAGCATTAGAAGATTTAACCGGACATCAGCTGTTAAATACGGTAGATGGCTATGAAATAGAATTGCGGCTTACGAAGAATACGGATGGCACATTATATCCATCCTGTAAATTATTTACAATTCCAATGCGGAGATTTTCTTACCGGAAGGAAGTAGTTGCAGCATCCATTCATCCGGCAAATGCAGCATTATTTATGAAGCTGGCAGAACCTTATCTGAAAAAGGGCGCACAGGTATTGGATCCGTGCTGCGGAGTTGGTACCATGTTAATAGAACGTGACCTTCTGGTGCCGGCGGGAGATATGTACGGACTGGATATTTTTGGAGAGGCTGTGATAAAGGCAAGAGAGAATGCCAAAGCGGCAGGAAGGCAGATTAATTATATTAATCGTGATTTTTTTGATTTTACACATAAATACCTTTTTGATGAAATCATTTCCAATATGCCATTGAGAGGGAAGAAAACAAGAGAAGAACAGGATGCCTTTTACAGTCAGTTCTTTGATTGTGCAGGAAAATTCCTGAAAAATGGTGGTCATATGATTTTATATTCCAATGAGGGCGGCTTTGTAAAGAAACAGCTGCGGAGACATATGGAATATCGTCTATTAGACGAGTTCTGTATACGGGAAAAAGAAGGTTTTTATTTATTTATAGTCGGTAAAAAGGGGTAACAAAAATGAAGCAGAAGTTGGACATGCAGGGGAGTAATGAGTTAATGTTTGGAGCGGAATTACTCGACGGAAGAGTGCTTCAGGGATTACAGGACCGTTTCTGTGCCTGTAATAATTTATATTGTGTATGCTTAAGCCAGATGCAGGGGGTTGTGACCAAGGCATATGGTTCCAAGGAAGAACTGAATTATCTTCATGAAAAAGTCGGTATGGCACGCCATATTGTGCTGCTGAACAGACTGATTACCTCTGAGATGGAAGATGTAGTGGAAGAACCATTGGAAGAGGATTATTTGAAAATGAACGGTGTTGCAATCCGTGTAGGCGGTAAGATTGCAGCAATCTGGATTGTCATTGGTGTGCTTTCTGATATAGCCGCACCAGAACAGGAGATTCCGGAGAATATCCAGAAGACTACGACAAAGCAGTATTACAATTCACTTGATTTTTTAACCTATATATCCAAACAGTATTTTGCTACAAAGTTGGATGAGCTTCTGGCACAGGAAGCATTTGCAAAAAACAGGGAAAGCCAGGAGCAGATTAAGACAGAATTACAGCGTACAGAGGTCATGACTTCTATCGTGAAAATGTTGGAGAGTGAAAATGGCTTTTCCAAAATTGCAGACGAAATTCTGACAGATGTATGCAATTATCTGAAAATCAGTAATGCAGCATTGCTCCGTATTAACCGGGATGGCGAGACTGCGGATATGATAAGTGAATGCTGTCTGGAGGAAGAGGATGCATTGATTGCAAAATGCCAGGGCATTTCCACATCAGAATTTCCTTTTACCAATGGCAAGCCTTATATGATTTCAGCAGATTCCATACTGCCGCCCGCATTTGCACAGTTTTTTGAAAAATGGAATATTCAGGCGGCAATCAGCCTGCCGGTAGAGATTAACGGGGAAGCTGCCATGTATTTATGCTTCTTTGAACTGCGGAAACGCCGTATCTGGGATGTTTCCGATATTAAATTTTTAAATGAAGTAAAACAGATTGTGCAGAGTATTTTGATTAAGCGGATTACAAAGAATTCGCTGGCAAGTTCTTATGCATCCTTAGAGGCAATCCTTGAAAATGTAGGCTGTGGAATCTGTGTAAGGGATATGCTTTCGGAGAAGATTCTTTATACGAACCAGCAGTTTCACAGGTTATTTGCAGATGGCCGGTTTGAAAAGCAGCAGGATGAGATTTTCCGTTCCGGTAATAAGCGTTATGGAAATGGTAATTTTGTAGAATATTATTCCAAAGAGGATAACCGGTATTTTGACATTTATCATACCCAGATTAACTGGGTGGATGGCAGAAGGGTTATGCTGCTGACGGTTTATGATGTGACGGATAAAAAGCTTTATCAGCAGAAGATTGAACGCCAGGCGAATAATGATTTCCTGACGGGACTTTATAACAGAATGCGTTGTGAGCATGATGTGGAAATCTATATCCAGAGAGCCAGGGAACAGGGTGGCAAGGGAGCACTCTGCTATATTGACCTGGATGACTTTAAGCATATTAATGATGGTCTGGGACATCAGTATGGGGATATTCTGCTGCAGACGATTTCAAGAAGCCTGCAGGGAGTGACCGGACTGGATTCTACCTGCTACCGCATGGGTGGTGATGAGTTTATCATCATTGTTAATCAGGAAGAATATCAGCGCCTGGATGAGATTTTAACAGAGATTAGGAATATTTTTTCCAAGCCGTGGTTCTTAAAAGGTGGAGATTACTACTGTACCATGAGTATGGGGGTGGTATGTTTCCCGGATGACGGAGACAATGTACAGGAATTAATCAAAAAAGCAGATATTGCTTTATACGAAGCCAAAAAGGGTGGTAAAAACCGTATAGCATTCTATGATGAGAATGTAGAAGCAACATCCTTTAAGCGGCTTGATTTAGAGAAGAATATGCGTTATGCCACTACAAATTCCTGCCAGGAATTTGAGGTGTATTATCAGCCGATTGTGGATATTTCCAGACCGGGAGATCCATGTAGTGGAGCAGAGGCACTTATCCGCTGGAATTCCGAGGCAATGGGGATGATTTCCCCGTCTGAATTTATTCCACTGGCAGAATATTTAGGACTTATCAATCCAATCGGAAGCTTTGCATTGAAAGAAGCCTGCCACCGTTGTAAATACTGGAATGACATGGGACATCCGGAGTATCATGTCAATGTAAATCTTTCGGTGGTACAGCTATTGCAGAATGATATGAAAGAAAAAGTCAGGGAAGTGTTGGAAGAGACAAAGATGGATCCGGCAAACCTTACCCTTGAAGTAACAGAGAGCCTTGCAATTAACGATATGAAGCGTATGAAGAGGATTCTTTCGGATATCAAGAGCCTTGGAGTAAAGGTTGCACTGGACGATTTTGGAACAGGTTATTCTTCCTTGAACCATATCCGTGAGCTGCCGATTGACATTATCAAGATAGACCGCTGCTTTATCATTGACATTGGAAAAGATGAGTACGCAGAGGCATTTGTAAAGATGGTATCAGAACTGGCAGAAACCATCGGAGTACGGATTTGTGTGGAGGGGGTAGAGGAAATTGAACAGGTGGAGAAGCTCCGCAGCATGAAGGTGCAGTATATTCAGGGCTATTATTATGGCAAGCCAATGCGTGCTGAGGACTTTGAAAAGAAGTATCTGTAGAAAAAAAGAATGGGTAAAAGCTGATGGAAGGAAAGCTTTTTACCCATTTTAAATTTAGCAGTCTATCTCCAGTTCCACCGGACAATGGTCGGAACCAGGGACTTCCGTATGAATGGCAGCTCCCTTTAACTTCTCTTTTAAGGGCTGGGAAACCAGGAAATAATCAATACGCCATCCGGCATTCTTTTCCCTTGCGTGGAAACGGTAGGACCACCAGGAGTAGATGCCTTCCTGTTCCGGGTAGAAATAACGGAAGGTGTCGATAAAACCATTCTCTAAAAGAACAGAGAATTTTTCCCGTTCTTCATCTGTAAATCCGGCATTTTTACGGTTGGTTTTCGGATTCTTCAAATCAATTTCTTTGTGGGCAACATTCAGGTCACCGCAGAAAATAACCGGTTTCTTTTCTTCTAATCCCTTTAAATACTGTAAAAAAGCATCTTCCCATTCCATACGGTAGGAAAGCCTTGCCAGTTCGCTCTGGGAGTTTGGTGTGTAGCAGGTGATGAGATAGTAGTTTTCATATTCTAATGTGATAACACGTCCTTCTTCATCATGCTCCGGGATGCCAATGCCATAGCTTACAGAAAGAGGTTCCTTTTTGGTAAAGATGGCAGTGCCGGAATAGCCTTTTTTCTTCGCATAATTCCAGTACTGGTAATAGCCCGGAAGGGAAAGGTCAATCTGTCCTTCCTGCAGTTTAGTCTCCTGAATACAGAATGCATCTGCATTGATTTCATGGAAGAAATCTAAAAATCCTTTATTGACACAGGCACGTAAGCCATTTACATTCCAGGAAATAAATTTCATAGTGAGTCTCCTTTTTATTGATACATATCGGTGATTGCGAAAAAGCGGTGTTTTATTTGAAAAAGGTCTGTATTCGAAGAATTGGTGGCTTATGTGATGTGAAATGCCAGCAATTCTTAGCTGCATATTTTTCTTAATGGTAAACTGTCTTTCCGTTGCTTTGACCGGATGCCGTCACTGTCCGCCAGGTGCGGATGCCACATAATAACTGCAAGGGGCACTAAGAATTTCGAGACATATTTTGTCAGGTCCGGCAACCGGCACAAATTCACATCCATGTTCATATGTGCCTCGCTGGCACGTCCCTGTGCCAGCGTTGCCGGGTGCCGGACGAAATTCCAAGTGCCCCTAACAGCCATTAAAAGGCATCCGTACTCCGGCGGACAGTACCGGCATCTTGTCAAACATTGGAAAGACTGCTTTCTATCACAAAAAGAAAAATATGCAGCTTAGAACTGCGGTATTTCATGTCAAAGCCACTGTGCTTCGAATACAGCCTTTTGAAATAATAATTTCTTTTCGCAATCACATATTTGTTTCATTATACCCATTAGACTGGATATTCTTCAAGAAAAATATTATACTATTTCTATATATAAAAATGCAACGTATTGTGGAGTTATAAGCGAAGGAGGATATGCGATGTTAGAGAAGGTAGATTTAAACCGGAAGATGGGGAAAAAGGAATATAAGGAGTGGATGGACGATTTGCAGCCAAAGTTATCCTATCTGCAGAGAGCCTGTAAGGAACAGAAGATTCCGGTCATGATTGTATTTGAAGGATTTGGTGCAGCAGGAAAAGGAACATTGATTAATAAAATCATTGAGCCTTTAGACCCGAGGGGATTTTCCGTTTATGCTACCGCAGTGGAGACCAAGGAAGAAAAAATGCATCCGTTCCTGTGGCGTTTCTGGACGAAGATTCCATCCCAGGGAAGAATTGCAATTTTTGACAGAAGCTGGTACCGGAGAGTGTTGGTGGACCGCTTTGACGGTGTGACCACAAAGGAGCAGCTTGATTATGCATTTGGAGAAATCTGTTCCTTTGAAAAACAATTAACGGATGATGGTATGGTAATTATCAAATTGTTTGCAGATGTGTCAAAGAAGGAGCAGAAGAAGCGGTTTGATAAGCTTCTGGAAGATAAGAAGACTGCATGGCGGGTAACAAAGGACGATTTGGCGAGAAATAAGCATTATGAAGAATATCTTGCCATGAATGAAGAAATGCTGGAAAAGACGGATTCTGAATATGCACCGTGGCATATTTTAGAGTGTACCGACCGGGAATATGCAGCAGCAAAGATGACGGAAATCGTAGTTTCTGTGTTGGAGCAGGCAATCGCAGATAAGAAAGCCGAACAGGAGAAGAGGGAGCAGGAGAAAACAAAGGCGCAGGAAATAAAACAGGAAAAGGATACTTTGCAGGAAGCAGGAGCCGCATCACAAAAGGAGCAGGTACTTGAGAGCTCCGTACTGGCTGGAGTTGACCTTTCAAAGAAGATGGAAAAAGAGGAGTACAAAAAAGAACTTGCACGTCTTCAGGCAAGACTTTCCGAGCTTCATAATGAACTTTATAAATACCGGATTCCGGTGGTGCTGGCATTTGAAGGCTGGGATGCCGGTGGAAAAGGCGGAGCCATCAAACGGCTGACCCAGGCATTGGATCCAAGGGGGTATCAGGTAAATCCGGTGGCAGCACCCAATGATGCAGAAAAAACACATCATTATCTGTGGCGTTTCTGGAAACAGTTTCCAAAGGATGGTCATGTGGCAATATTTGACCGTTCCTGGTATGGCCGCGTTATGGTTGAGAGAATCGAAGGCTTCTGTCAGGAAGAAGAATGGAAGCGTGCTTACCATGAGATGAACGAAATGGAAGAGCAGCTGGCGCATCATGGAACCATTGTTTTGAAATTCTGGATGCACATTGATAAGGATGAGCAGGAGCGTCGTTTTAAGGAGCGTATGGAAAACCCGGCAAAGCAGTGGAAGATTACCGATGAGGACTGGCGCAACCGTGAGAAATGGGATGCTTATGAAAAGGCAGTGGATGAAATGCTGATTCGTACCTCTACCACTTATGCACCATGGATTTTAGTAGAGGCAGACTGCAAGTATTATGCCAGAATTAAAGTGCTTCGTACGGTGGTAGAAGCAATTGAGAAGCGTCTGAAAGAAGAAAAAGAACGGAAATAATTACCACTTGGTTCGTATTTCTTACCACTTATTCCAAAGGCATTTACAGAAAAATGTGTTTGTGTATAATGAGTGACATAGGAAGGAACGACAATGAAGATACGGATTGAATTAGACGAAAACTTAATAGAGGATGAAGTGCTGATTCGCTGCAGATCCTTAGATGAAAATGTAAGGAAAATACAGGAAGCCGTGTCACAGGTGCTTACCGGAAAACAGCAGTTAATCTGTTATAAGGAAGATACGGAATACTATCTGTCTTTGGATGAAATCCTGTTTTTTGAGACAGAGACCAAAGAGGTATGGGTGCATACAACAGATAAGATGTATCAGACCAGATATAAACTGTATGAGCTGGAAGAACTGTTGCCGGGACATTTTATGAGGGTTTCCAAATCCACAATTTTAAATACCAACCGGATTTACTCCATTACAAGAAATCTTACGGCATCAAGTGTGGTGGAATTTATGGGAAGCCATAAACAGGTATATGTATCAAGATATTACTACAAACCATTAAAATGTAAACTGGAAGAAAAGAGGATAAGAAAATGAAAAAAGAGAGAATCTTCTGGGGACTGTTTCTGATTTTTGGAGCGGTATTCCTGATTGTAAGCAAACTGGGACTGGTGGAAGGCATTGGCTTCTGGACGGTAATCGGAACAATATTTTTCGGTTGTATTTTATTAAGCAGCCTGATAAAGCTTCGATTTACCGGAATCTTTTTTTCACTGGCATTTCTAGGAATTATTTATGATGAACAGTTTGGCATACAGGCGATTACACCATGGCCGATACTTGGAGCGGCACTGCTTTTATCCATCGGCTTCGGTATCATTTTTAAGAAGAATACCACAAAATGTTGGAAAAAGAAAAAAGATACGGACTATGAGACCATTATAGATGAAGAGGATGGTAACCGGATTTCTTTCGATACCTCCTTTGGCGCATCCATCAAATATGTGAATACGGATGATTTCCAGTCTGCTTCCTTGGACTGCAGCTTTGGCAGTATGAAAGTGTATTTTGATAATGCGATGATGCAGCAGCCACAGGCAACGATTTATCTGGATGCATCCTTTTCCGGAGTAGAGCTTTATATTCCAAAGAGCTGGGCAATGATAAATAAAGTCCATGCAGCATTTGGTGCAGTGGAAGAGAAAAATCAGAATGTACCGGATGGTGTGCACAGTGTGATACTTACTGGAGAATGTAATTTTTCCGGCGTAACAATTATATATGTATAAGAAATAGCATAGAGAAGGCTGTCAGCAAAATTTTGCTGGCAGCTTTCTCTAATGTATTTTATGCCTGTGTGCCCGGAAGCCGGAGGCTTGATTTCATCAGCAGGGCTGCAATTGCGGCAGTGAGAATTTCCGTAATCCAGAAGGCATGGAATACGCACTGTGGATCAAAGGCTTTGCAGAGAACAAAAGCAAGCGGAATGATAAAAAGGATATAACGGAGCAGTGAAATAATTAAGGACTGTCCGCCCTTTGAAAGCCCTTCCAAAGCACCGGAGGCAGTAATGGATACGGTGGAAATCAGGAAACCACAGCAGATAATCCGAAGGGCATTGCTTCCCACGGAAATTGTGGTGGCATTGTCTGTAAACATTCCGATAAGGTAAGGTGATGCAGTAAAGCAGATAATCATACCAAGGAGCATAATGACACCATTCATACAGAGGGTAAGATGATAGATTTTCTTCACACGCTTTATTTCACCGGCACCGTAATTGAAGCCCACCAGCGGACGCATCCCCTGGATAATTCCATTGGCAGGAAGGTAGAGGAAGGTCTGCAGCTTGTAATAGATTCCGACGACTACCACATAACACTGGTCATATGCGGCAAGGAGTCCGTTTAAAAATGAGATCAGTAAGGACGGCAGAGCCAGATTTAAGATGGCTGGAATGCCGATACCATATAATTTCAAATCAAGATGTTTATCCAGGATAAGATATTTTCTGCTAATCCGTACACTGATTGGGCGCAGAAAATAGGCAAAGAGATAAAAAATAAGAGTCAGCAGCTGTCCGATACCGGTGGCAAGGGCAGCTCCGCGCATTCCCATTTTCGGGAAGATGCCAATTCCGAAAATTAAAAGCGGGTCTAAAATGATATTGGCAATACATCCTAGCATCAGTCCAATCATGGAGACATTCATTCTGCCGACAGACTGAAAGACTTTTTCAAAGGTTAAATTCATCATAATAATGATACTGAATACAAATACAATATTTGCATATTCTACACCTGACTTAAGAACATTACTGTCGGTGGTAAAGCGGCTTAAAAACGTAGGAATCAGGGCAATGCTTCCAATCGTTAAAATGACACCATGCAAAATAGAAAAGAAGAACCCATGGGTTGCAGCAATATTGGCTTTTTCCCCTTCTTTTGCACCAAGGTGAAAAGAAATTAAAGCATTAATTCCGACACCAAATCCAATTGCCACAGCATTGATAAAATTCTGCACCGGATAGACCAGGGAAAGGGCAGTCATGGCATCTTCACTGATTTTAGCCACAAACAGACTGTCTATAATATTATAAAGAGAATTTACCAGCATGGAGATAACCATAGGAAGTGCCATGGTAGTCAGCAGTGGTAAAATCGGTTTTTCTTTCATAAAATCTTCATTCATAATAATTGCTCCTTTTTTCTTTTTCTCACTAATCCAAAGTGTGAGAAAGAACAAAGAATGTGCCTTGGCACATTCTCGCGCCTGCGGCGGTCGCTTGCGACATCTACCTTATACGCCGAAGTGTGCATCCTCGCGGAGCGTTTTTTACTTTACAGGAAAGCAATTTCCTGTAAAGTAAAAAACGCCACACAATTATCGCAAGGATAATTGTGTGGCGAAAAGTAGTCAGACTAGAAAAATCCACACCAGTTTTAGCGTTATGAAAATAGCATAAATCATAGGAAAAGTCAAGATAATATCATAGAGCGGAAGAAGATGGCTTGAATATGAATTGGAACATTCAATGGAAAAATGATTGACAAATACCCTATGGGGGTATAATATAAGCATACCGGTAGGGGGTATATGGCTATCGGGAAATGTGTATTGGAATGTGAAGATAGAAGGGAGCCTGACTATGGCAGAAGAAAAAGAGATGTGTCCATCCTGCTGCGAACGGAAGAAGCACAGACAGGAAGCAGAATATCAGGATTTATTAAAACGCTTGAACCGGATTGAAGGACAGGTGCGGGGTGTAAAGAAAATGTTGGAAGAAGACCGTTACTGCGTGGATATTTTAACGCAGGTGTCTGCAATTAATTCTGCACTGAACTCCTTTAATAAAGTGTTATTAGCGGAGCATATCAAATCCTGTGTGGTGGATGACATCCGTGCCGGAAAGGAAGAAGCGGTGGATGAGCTTTGTGCGACCCTTCAGAAACTGATGAAATAGAGGAGGACAAAAGTGTGAAACAGGAACGTTATGAAGTCACAGGTATGACGTGTTCTGCATGCTCTTCCCGTGTGGAAAAGTGTGTGTCAAAGATTGACGGAGTGGAAAATGTATCCGTAAATCTGCTGACCAACAGTATGCAGGTGTCCTATGACGAGAATAAGGTCAATGAAGATATCATTGTATCAGAAGTAGAGAAGGCAGGTTATGGTGCTGCACTGGCAAATGCCAGAAATGAGAAACGTACCGGCAAAGGGAAAAAGATAAATAAGGCAGAGCAGGAAATTCATGAGATGAAAATCCGTCTGATCTGGTCTGTTATTTTTCTGATTCCGATGATGTATATTTCCATGCACCATATGTTTTATGAATGGTTTGGAATTCCGGTACCGGGATTTATCAAGGCTGCATTTCACGGAGATGAGAATGCACTGGCATTTTCCTTTTCCCAGTTTTTATTGCTGCTTCCGATTATGTATCTGAACCGGAAATATTTTATTGTAGGATTTAAGAATCTTTTTGTACACAGAAGCCCGAATATGGATTCGCTGATTGCACTTGGGGCATCGGCTTCCGTTATCTATGGTGTATTTGCCATTTTCCGGATTGGTTATGGCCTGGGACATCAGGATGTGGCACTGGTAAGCCGGTACAGCATGGATATTTATTTTGAGTCTGCAGGAATGATTCTGACATTGATTACAGTTGGAAAATATTTAGAGAGCCGTTCCAAAGGAAAGACCAGTGAAGCTATTGAGAAGCTGATGGACTTGGCTCCGAAGCAGGCAAATGTCTTAAGAGATGGCAAAGAAGTTATGGTCCCGGCAGAGGAACTGGTAAAAGGTGATTTAGTATTGGTGCGTCCCGGCGAGACGGTTCCGGTGGACGGAGTAATTGAAGAGGGACAGTCAAGTCTCGATGAATCTGCCATTACCGGGGAGAGCATTCCGGTATATAAGGAAGTGGGGGATACTGCAATTTCCGCAACCATTAACCAGAATGGCTTCTTGAAAATCCGTGCATCCAAGGTCGGGGAAGATACCACCATCAGCCAGATTATTCATCTGGTGGAAGAAGCTGGATCCAGTAAAGCACCGATTGCCAAGATGGCAGATAAGATTGCAGGAGTATTTGTGCCGGTGGTTATTACAATTGCCCTAATTGCTGCAATCATCTGGCTCATCAGTGGGGCAACCTTTGAATTTGCACTTTCTATTGGAATCGCGGTGCTGGTTATTTCCTGTCCGTGTGCCCTTGGACTTGCGACACCGGTAGCTATTATGGTAGGAACCGGAAAAGGTGCAGAAAACGGAATCCTGATTAAGTCCGGCGAAGCACTGGAAACGGCGCACAGTATCGATACCGTAGTTATGGATAAGACCGGAACCATAACAGAAGGTAAGCCAAGAGTTACAGATGTGAGTGTTGGAACCACAGAATTAAACGAAAAAGAATTTGTGGCAATTGCAGCAGGCGTTGAGCAGGGAAGCGGGCATCCGCTGGCACAGGCAATTCTGCAGTATGCGAAGGAGCAGGAGATTATGCCCCTTGCCATGAAGAATTTTAAGACAATTCTGGGCAGAGGAATTGAGGCAGAAGACGAAAATGCATCTTATTATGCGGGAAACGAAGCCTTTATGAAAGAAAAGGGAGTGTCATTGGATGACCTTGGAGATACTCTGGACAAGCTGGCAGAAGAAGGAAAGACTCCATTAATCTTTGCGAAAAACAACAGCCTTCTGGGTATCATTGCAGCAGCAGATGTGGAAAAGAAAACCAGCCGCTATGCTATTGAAGCATTCCGTAAGATGCACATTGAGGTAGTAATGCTGACCGGAGACCATAAACGTACCGCCGAAGCTATTCGTAAGAAGCTTGGAATTCCAAAAGTAATTGCAGAAGTATTGCCGGAGGATAAGGAACGGCATATTGCCAAACTGCAGCAGCAGGGACATAAGGTTGCCATGATTGGAGACGGAATCAATGATGCACCGGCACTGGCAAGAGCTGATGTAGGAATTGCCATTGGAGCAGGAACAGATGTGGCAATCGAAAGTGCAGATGCGGTACTGATGCGGAATGATCTGATGGATGCCGTAACAGCCATCCGGTTAAGCAAAGCGGTTATCCGCAATATCAAGGAGAACCTGTTCTGGGCATTCTTCTATAACAGCATTGGAATTCCACTGGCAGCAGGCGTTTTATACCCGGCATTTCATATTAAATTAAATCCGATGTTCGGTGCAGCCGCCATGAGTTTAAGCAGCGTCTGTGTTGTTTGCAATGCTCTCCGGTTAAAGCTTTTTAAACCGCAGCGATTAGAACAGACGGCAGGAAATGTGGCAGAACAGATGACGGAAAAAGCAGCAGGAAGTCAGATAGAACAGACAACCGAAAAAGTGACAGATAATAATGAAAATGATAAGGAGGATAATAAAATGAAAGAAACACTTAAAATTGAAGGAATGATGTGTGAACATTGCAAGAAACATGTGGAAGAAGCATTAAATGCCATGGAAGGAGTACAGGCAGCTGTCAACCTTGAGACAAAGAGTGCTGAAGTAACCATGGACAAAGAGATTCCGGAAACTGAATTTGCAGAAGTGATTGAAAAAGCAGGGTATCAGCTTACCGGTGTTGAAAAATAACAAAATAACGTTATAAAAATCAAAAAGAATTAGGAAAAATGCAAGAAAAAAATTCCCTTATGCTATAAAGTTATGTTATAATAAGTGTAATTGAAACAACATGGGCGAAGGCAGAGGGAAGAAGTTAGGAGGACGGTTCCCGCAAAAGGAACCGTCCTCTTTTATTTACGCGAGTAGCGGGAAAACCACAGCACATGATGGACAGACAGGAGGAACAGTTTTTATGTGGTCATATGACAGTGTATTTTATCAGCTTTCAACATTGGGATTTTGCGGAGCACCAACAGAAAATGATGGTGTTCTGGCTCATCGGATAAAGAAAGTGGAAGACTGGATTCCGCATATGGTAAAGCTTGGAGTGGATGCAATATATTTCTGTCCGGTTTTTGAATCAGACCGTCACGGTTATGATACTAGGGATTATACAAAGTTAGATGTAAGACTTGGAACCAATGAGGACTTTAAAGAAGTATGTGGAAAATTACATGACAACAATATCAAAGTAGTGTTGGACGGAGTGTTTAACCATGTGGGAAGAGGCTTCTTTGCATTTCAGGATTTACTGAAAAACAGAGAGAATTCTCCATATAAGGACTGGTTCACAAATGTGAATTTTGGCTGGAATAATAATTATAACGACGGACTTTCCTATGAAGGCTGGGAAGGACATAATGAGCTGGTAAAACTGAATTTGCGGAATGAAGAAGTAATCCGGCATATCTTTTCAGCAGTAGAAGGATGGATAAAAGAATTTGATATTGACGGACTGCGTCTGGATGTTGCATACAGTCTGGATATGGATTTTGTAAGAAGATTACGTCAGTTCGTAGATTCGAAAAAGGATGATTTTTATCTCCTGGGCGAGATGATTCATGGTGATTATAACCGTCTTCTGGATGAACAGAATATGTTGCATAGTGTAACAAATTATCAGGCATATAAGGGAATGTGGTCCAGCTTTAATGACCGCAACCTCTTTGAAATCAATTATACCCTGGAGCAGCATTTCTGTGGAATGTATCAGGGCAAACATTTATTAAATTTTCTGGATAACCATGATGTGAACCGTCTGGCAAGCACTTTAAAGGAAAAAGAACATCTTCCACTGGTATATGCAATGCTGTTTGCAATTCCTGGCATTCCATGTGTCTATTATGGCGGTGAATGGGCAGCAGAGGGAAAGAAGGAAAATGGCGGGGATGAAGCACTCCGCCCTTCCTTTGAAGCACCGGAATGGAATGAACTTACCGATTATATTTCCAGACTGGCGAAGGTTCATAAATCGGAAAAAGCACTTTGCTATGGCAGCTACCGAAAGGTATTCTTAACAAACCGGCAGATTGTATTTGAGAGAAGCTTTGAAGGTGAGCGGATTCTTGTAGCAATCAATCTGGAAGAGAATCCCTTCCATGCATCCTTTGATGCAGGAGCAGCAGAAGCAGTTGACCTGCTGACCGGAGAAAAAGCGGTATTTCAGGGTGGTCTCGATATGCCGGCATTTTCCGCAGCTTATTTAAAGATAACCGGATAAAAAGATAATACATAAGAATAAGAGATAAGAGCTATAAGGAGGAAGTGTAGTAATGGCAGAAAAACGTAAATCTTCAGAAAAAAGTAATATAGGAAAGAAACTGGCACTTGGATTAATTGCAGTAATTTCACTCCCGATTCTTCTGGTTGGACTTGCCGGAATTATCATAATGCATCTGGTACAGAATACAGCATTAAATGCAGGTGTGGGAACGATTATTTTAATTGTGGTTTTAGCGGTATTTGTGGCAGGTTCCCTGTGGCTTGCAGTAGCAATTGCCGGAAAACTGAAAGCTGTAATTGGAAGTATGGATAAGATTGCGGATGGAAGCCTTCAGTTAGAAGAACCAAAACATAATGAAAAAAATGATGAAATCAGCAAATTGTTAGGCTCTGCCAATGATTTGGTAAGAAGCTTTGCACAGATTGTAACCGGAATCCGTAGAGCCAGCAGGGAATTAAGCGAACTGTCTACGACATTCAGCCAGTCCTTTGACACTATGAATGAAGCGTTGGATCAGGTGAGCGGTGAAGTTGCTTCCATTACAGATAATACCGTTTCACAGGCAGAGAAAACACAGCATGTACAGCAGAAAGTAGCAGAAATCGGTAATGCCATTGAAGTGATTGCCAGCAATATTACACTTCTTTCGGACAGTGCATTAAAAATGAAAGACTGCAATGAATCAGCAGAGGTGATTATGCAGCAGCTGGTGGAAATCAGCAGACAGAACAGGCAGTCTATTGATGAAGTGCAGAGCCAGACAGACAGAACCAATCAGTCTGCCTTACAGATTCGTACTGCAACAGAGATTATTGCAGGAATTGCAAGCCAGACAAATCTGCTTGCTTTAAATGCAAGTATTGAAGCTGCACGGGCAGGAGAACAGGGAAAAGGATTTGCCGTAGTTGCAGAAGAAATCCGTACCTTGGCAGACCAGTCCAGAGAGTCTTCAGAGCAGATTAATAAAATTGTTAATGAACTGATTGATAATTCTAATGTCAGTGTAGACATTACCGGAAAAGTATCAGAAGCATTTGAACAGCAGAATGCAAAGATTCGCGAGACAGAGACAATCTTTACTGCCTTGAATCATGAAATTGAAAGTGTCAGCACTTCTATTCAGGGAATCAATTCAGAAGTCGGTGGCTTGAATGAACATAAGAGTGCCATTGAAGAGAAAATGGATTCGCTTGCTGCAGCAGCAGAGACAAATACAACAAGTGCCAGAGATACATCTGAGGCAATGAATGAGTTTGAAGCTTTGGTAGAAGAATGTAAGAATGCAACTGCCAGAATTACTTCTGTAGTAGCAGAACTGGATGAAAATATCCGTAAGTTTAATGTTTCTTCCATGAAAGAAGAAGTAGAGAAAAACATGATGTAATAAACGGTATACAATTGCAAAGAGAAGGGTATTCCACAGGCCGAAGGAGTGCATATGGAATACCCTTTTGTGTATCTTTAAGGAGATTAAAATGAAAACAGAGATTTATACGATACCAATACAGGATGCATTTGCAGAGGAAAGCGAATGTCCGGTCTGCAGAATGTATCAGAAATTAGAAGAAAATGCTATCAATTATACCATTGGACCGGGTGCAAGTTATATGGAGGGAGATATCCGGGAGCAGAGCGATGAACAGGGCTTCTGTCAGAAGCATTTGGAAATGTTATATGAATATCCGAATAAATTAGGACTTGCCATGATGTTAAAGACCCATATGGATAAGACAGCTAAGGAGTTAAAAAAAGCAATGAAAGCACCACTGCCTCAGGCAGCTGTACTTTTCAGGAAAAAGAGCCAGACGGTCCATCCGGTGATTACCTTTGTGGAAGAAAAAGAGAAAAAGTGCTTTGTGTGTGATTACATTAATCACAGCTTTACAAATTATATCAATACCATTTACTATTTATATGAAAAAGAAGAGGACTTCCGCAAACAGTTTGCAGCATCCAAAGGCTTTTGTGTAAATCATTATAAAGTTCTGTTTTCCGGTGCCCCGGAATATATGGGTAAGAAATACCTGAATGAATTTCTGATGACTTTAAATGAGACTTTTATTAACGGATATGAGAGGGTGCGGGATGATTTAGAATGGTTCATCTGTAAGAATGATTACCGTTATAAGGAGCAGCCTTGGAAGAATGCAAGGGATGCACTGCAGAGAGGACTGGTAAAGGCAGGAAGTATCATGGAGGCAGAAGAAAAGAAGGAATAGGTAGAGGTAATAAAAGAAAAGGGGATAGAAGAAGACGTAAGAGCAACGGGTAAATAAAAACAGGAAAGAGAGGTATTTATGACAAGCTATATTTTACTGGTAGCAGCAGTGATTTTATTGTGCCTGTCATTGAATAAAATGTCCAACAAACTGGGAATTCCAATGCTGTTGGCATATATTCTTCTTGGCATGATGTTTGGAACAGATGGAATTTTAAAGATTCCTTTTGATAATTTTACGATTGCCGAACAGATTTGTACGGTGTCCTTAATCTTTATCATGTTTTACGGTGGATTTGGAACCAACTGGAAACAGGCAAAGCCGGTGGCTGGTAAAGCAGTATTATTATCAACAGTGGGTGTTATATTGACCGCAGTAACAACCGGAGCATTCTGTCATTTTATATTGAAAATGGATTTCTGGGAAAGTATGCTGATTGGCTCTGTAATCAGTTCTACGGATGCGGCATCGGTCTTTTCAATCCTTCGTTCCAGACGGCTGAATCTTAAGAACAATACTGCATCCATGCTGGAGGTGGAAAGTGGTAGTAATGACCCATGTTCTTATATGCTGACCGTAATTATATTAACGATAATGAGCGGAAAATTAAGTGGTTCTTCGCTGGTTGTCATGATATTCTCACAGATTATTTTTGGCATATTAGTGGGGGTAGTTGTGGCACTGGCAGCAGCATTCATTTTAAAAAAAGTGAATTTTGCAACGGATGGATTTGATACGATATTTGTATTCAGTATGGCACTGGTATCCTACGCCGGAGCATCCATGATAAATGGAAATGGTTATCTGGCAGCATATATTGCCGGAATTATCCTTGGCAACACTCCCCTTCATCACAAAAAATCACTGGTGCATTTCTTTGACGGAATCACCGGATTGATGCAGATGCTGATTTTCTTCCTGCTTGGTCTGCTGGCATATCCATCCCAGCTGCCGAAGATACTGCCGATTGCACTGGCAATTGCGGTATTTTTAACATTTGTGGCAAGGCCGGTTTCTGTATTTGCTATCTTGATGCCATTCCGCTGCCCGGTAAAGCAGCAGCTTCTGGTGTCCTGGGCGGGGCTTCGTGGAGCGGCATCCATAGTATTTGCAATTATGGCAACAGTAAGCCCGGCATATACGAAAAATGATTTGTTCCACATAGTTATTTTCATTGTCCTGTTCTCTATCAGTATTCAGGGTACACTGCTTGGACTGGTGGCGAAGAAGCTTGACATGATAGACGAAAATGGCAACGTCATGAAGACCTTCAGTGACTACTCCGATGAAATGCCGGTGGAGTTTGTTAAAATCAGCATCAAGGCGGGACATCCATGGGAGAACCGCAAGATAAAAGACCTTGCTTCCCTGCCGGATTTATTACTGGTGCTGATTCTAAGAGGCGAGGAGCGTATCATTCCAAATGGCAACACGGTAGTGCTTGCCGGAGACAAGATTGTCTTAAGTGCTTTATCTCCGGAAGAAAATCTTGGCATCTGTCTGACAGAAATCCCAATCGAAAAAGACAGCAAGTGGATTGGAAAGCCATTATCCAGAATAAAACTGGGAGAAGAGAAGCTGGTTCTTGTTCTAAAGCGGAATGAGAAGGTTGTGATACCGAACGGAAATACTGTGATTCGTGAAAATGATGTGCTGGTAATCAGCCAGTTATAAATATGTTTTTTTGAATTTTGAAGAATAGCAGGAGTGTTCGCCGAAGTGCAGATGCATTTTAAGGGCTGTTAAGGGCACTTGGAATTTCGTTAGATATTAGGCAATGCCGGCACAAGGATGTGCCGGCAAGGTGCATAGGAACATGGATGTGACTTTGCACCGGTTGCCGGATATAAAAATGATTTTTCGAAATTCTTAGTGCCCTTTACAGCACTTAGACAGCATCTGTATTCGGTGAAGAGTACTGCTATTTTTAAAAATTTAAAAATATATGCAACAGAATGGAATTCAGCGACACTATATATATGAGACCGGTCAAAGGAAAGGACATAGGAAGGTATAGGGTGAGCATATGGAGCAGGAACTGCAGCTGGTGCGCAGGGCACAAAGTGGGGATACCGGTGCATTTGCACAATTATATGAAGGCGTTTATCAGGACTTGTATCGCTTTGCGTTATATGTGCTGAAGCATCCGCAGGATGCACAGGATGTGGTCAGCGATACCGTGACAGATGCATTTGCACAAATCGGGGAGCTTCGAAAGACAGAAGCGTTCCGGGCGTGGATATTCCGTATTTTAAGTAATAAGTGCAAACGTAAATTAAAAGAGTATGCGACCCGTCCGGAAGAGCTGACACCGGAGCTTTTAGAGCATCTGGGAAAATCCGGAATGGATGAGCATGCAGCAGTCCGGAGCCTGTTCTTTGAGCTGCCTTCCGAGGAACGAATGATTATCGCCATGCATTTATTCTGTGGGTATAGCAGCAAGGAAATCGGAAAACTGTTAGCCCTTAACGAAAATACCGTCCGCTCAAAAGAGAGCCGGGGAATAAAGAAAATGGTGGAGAAATATTGGAAGTGAGAAACGGAAGATATGCAAAAAGTCTGAAAAACAACAGAAAATTCAGATGAGATGGAGGTGCCGGTATGAATGAACAGGAGATTTTAACCCAGTTAAGAAAAGCGGCGGAAGAGATAGAGATACCAGAGACTCTGAAACCGGAACAGATAGAAAAACAATTACAGGAACAGAAAGCAAAACAGCAGCAGGAAAATCAGCACTTGGAACCGAAAAAATCGAAGAAAATAATTCCATGGCGCAGACTTGGAAGTATGGTGGCAGTGCTGGCACTGGTAGTATGCAGCGGAATTTATATAACAGTGACCCGTTTCGATAAGAATTCCGGTACAGGGCAGACGGATTCCGTAGCAATGACAGATACGCAGCAGACTGTGGGAGAAGCAGATGAAACAGGGTATGTGGATGTGGCAGCTCTTGGAACAATGTATCATCCTGCATCGGATTATAAGGAGGTATATCAGACCCTTCTTAAGGGGTATCAGCAGAATTGGATAGAAGATCTGGAAACAAGTGCGGAGACAAGCGAAGCTGCATCGGGAGCAATGAATTCCGGCAGTGACGAATATTACTACAGTGATGAAGCTAAGTACGGAAGTGCCGATGCCGATTTGCTGGAGAGCAGCAAGGAAGGCGGAAAAGATTATTCTACGACAAATCTGCAGATGGAAGGTGTAGACGAGAGTGATATTGCTAAAATTGATGGCAGTTACATTTATACGGTAGAGGATAAATACATTGTTATAACGGATATCCGGGATGGAAAATTAGAAGAAGTAACACGATTTCTCCCGAAAGACTGTGGCGCAGCAGACCGGGTGATGGAAATTTATGTGGATGGAGACCAGCTGATTCTGGTTGTGCAGGGCTATGAGACATCCTTGGGCGAAAGCAGCAAAGCTGGCTCTGATAAGGAAAACTCAGATAAAGAAAGCTCAGATGAAGAAATTGCTGTATCAGATGCTTCTGAAGACAGTGCATTCTGCTATAAAATGAATGGAAAAAGCACCACACAGATTCAGGTATACAGTATCGTAGACCGCAGGAATCCGGAATTTGAAGGAAGATTAATCCAGGATGGTTATTATAATACTTCCCGGAAAATCGGAGATGTAGTCTATCTTTTTACACAGTATCATATGACATCCGATGTGGTGGGATATGTAGAAAAGGAATATACCTCAGTGATTCCGAAGGTAAATGGAGAAAAGGTTGCCGCCGGTGAAATTTATCTGCCGGAGTCATCAGGAGAAAGTGGTATACTGGTTTCTTCACTGGATGTAAATAAGCCGGATAAAGTGCTGGACAGTAAGCTTGTAATCTCTGGATGTGCCCAGACTTATATCAGCAAAGATGCCCTGTATTTATATGAGGAAGATTATGATGGGGCAATGATTACCAATATTGCAAAATTTGCACTGGATGAGGGCAGAATCAGTGGTGTGGCGGCAACGGCAGTAAGGGGTTATGTCAGAGATACCTTTGCAATCAATGCCAGTGATGGATATCTCAGGGTATTGACCACCGATTATAGTACAGAGGATGAGGTGAATGCACTTTATATTCTGGATGAGAACTTGAAATTAACCGGACAGTTGACGGGCATTGCACCGGGAGAAGAAATCTATGCTGCCCGTTTTATGGGAAACACTGGTTACTTTGTAACCTACCGGAATACTGACCCGCTGTTTACCGTGGATTTATCAGACTCGGCAAAACCGGAAATTATCGGCGAACTCAAGGTGACCGGCTTCTCCGAATATCTGCATTTCTGGGATGATACACACTTACTGGGAATCGGCTACGAATCTGATGAGAAGACCGGAAATATAGAAAACATTAAGATTTCCATGTTTAATATAGAAAATCCGGGAGAAGTAACCGAAGAGGCAAAGCTGGTATTAAAGGATGTAGATTATAGCGAAGCATTATATGATTATAAGAGTGTCATCATTTCAAAGGATAAGAATTTAATCGGTCTGGTTTGTGAGGATTATAGCGGCAGCGGAATAAAACAGACCTATCAGATATATTCCTATGAAAACGGAGCCTTTAAGAAACAGGCAGAAATTCCGGGTATTAACGGAGCCAATTACGAGAATGTCCGTGGAATGTATAGTGGCAATGTATTTTACCTCTGGATTAATGATAACATTACATCCTATGACATGACCGATGGATTTAAAAAGATAAAGGAGCGGGAGTGATTCTTGCAAAACTTTCCCGATAGCTTTATAATGACAGTATATGTGCCGGGTGGTGGTATGAAAATATCATCACCCGGCAACTTATGCAGAATCGGTGACTGCGAACTGGAGAAATGATAAAAAAGATGGCAATCAATCCTAAGACACGAATATTTGATGATTGATACAGAATGTATTGTAATTCTTAGGATGCGTGTGTGTCTGATGTGAGGATGTCTTACCGCTGCTTTGACTGGATACGCCTTTTGTACGCCTGTAGCGAATACTGCTCCAGCTGCAAGGGGCTCTAAGAATTTTGAAAAAGCTATTTTATATATGGCAAACGGTGCAAAGTCACATCCATGTTCCTCTGCACCTCGCTGGTACATCCTTGTACCAGCGTTGCCGGGTTTTGCCAAAATTCTAAGAGCCCCTAACAGTCTGCACAAATGTATTCGCCTACAGGCGAACAGAAGGCAGTATCTTGTCAAACATTGGGAAGACAGACGCTCATAAACAAAGACACACACGTGTCATTAGAATTACAACATTCTGTAGTATAAAGCAAATATTTGCGTCTTAGGATGAATGCGTATATTTATCATTAAGCATTTCGCAGCAGCCATAACAACAAGTGCAAGGGAGAATAAACATGCAATATAGAGAAAATCCGGGAAACAAAGACCAGCTGTCCATCTTAGGCTATGGCTGCCTGCGTTATTCTAAGAAGGGAACCGCAATCGACCAGGAAAAGGCAGAGCGGGAGATGGCAGCGGCAGTGGAAGCCGGGGTCAATTATTTTGATACCGCATATACTTACGGTGGAAGTGAAGCCTGTCTGGGAAAATTTTTGGCAAAAGGCTATCGGGATAAAGTGAAGATTGCGACCAAACTGCCGCATTATTACATAAAAGCAGAAGGGGATATGGAACGGTATTTTAAGGAGCAGTTAGAACGCCTTCAGACGGATCATGTGGAATATTATCTGATGCATATGTTAAATGATATTGCAGCATGGGAGCGTCTTACAGAACTTGGTATACAGGACTGGATTGCAGAGAAGAAACAATCAGGACAGATTGGAAATATCGGTTTTTCTTTCCATGGAGGAGCAAATCAGTTTAAGAAGATTATAGATGCTTATGACTGGGATTTCTGCCAGATACAGTATAACTATATGGATGAGCATACCCAGGCAGGAACAGAAGGCTTAAAATATGCAGCAGCAAAGGGAATTCCGGTGATTATCATGGAACCGCTGCGGGGAGGCAGACTGGTCAACGCACTGCCAAAGGATGCCAGAGCCATATTTGCATCCGCAGAACCACATCGTTCCCCGGCAGAATGGGGACTCCGCTGGATATGGAATCATCCGGAAGTAACTGTGGTACTTTCCGGAATGAATGATATTGCACAGGTAGAAGAAAATGTGCGGATAGCATCAGATGCCACAGCAAATGCACTGACAGAAGAAGAACTGGAAATTTTTGAAAAAGTGAAGAAGTCAATTAATCAGCATATGAAAGTGCCATGTACCGGCTGCGGCTACTGTATGCCATGCCCTCATGGAGTAGATATTCCGACCTGTTTTGCAGCATATAATACACGCTATACCGACAGCTTTTATTCCGGTATGAAGGCATATATTATGTGTACCACTTTAAAGACAAATCCGACCAATGCTTCAAAATGCCGTCAGTGCGGAAAATGTGAGAAACACTGCCCGCAGTCCATTGCCATCCGACAGGAATTAAAACAGGTGGCAAAGAAGATGGAGAATCCGGTTTATAAGGTAGCAAGGGCGATTTCGAAGCGCATTGGAAAGTATTAGAAAAAATATTATGAAATTTTGTAAAAAATAAAGGAAATTTGAAGGTGGACACAGAATTATAATAGCAGAGGTCGAATGACGTCCTCATAATGGTAAAGATGATGGCAGTGCATTTACATCATGAAATGGTGATGTGACAGGAAGGGAGAAGATAAGGATATGACAATTCGGGAACGGATGGAGCGCATGGAGCATGAGATGTTAAGCCCTTATGCAGCATTAAGCGAGAATTCCAAAGGACGGGATTATCCGGAGGCACCTTGTGATATACGTCCCGTATACCAGAGAGACAGAGACCGTATTCTCCACTGTAAGGCATTCCGCCGTCTGAAGAATAAGACGCAGGTGTTCTTAACACCGAAGGGTGACCATTATCGTACCCGTATGTCGCATACCTTAGAGGTATCACAGAATGCCAGAACCATTGCAAAGGCACTGCGGCTGAATGAAGATCTGGTGGAAGCCATTGCATTAGGGCATGATTTGGGACATACGCCATTTGGTCATGCCGGAGAGCGGGTGTTAAATGAACTTTGCTCCGGTGGTTTTAAACATAATAAACAGAGCGTACGTATCGTAGAGAAATTGGAAAAAGGCGGACAGGGACTGAACCTGACCTGGGAAGTGCGGGATGGCATTTTAAATCATCAGACCAGTACGATGCCGCATACACTGGAAGGCAAAATCGTCCGTTTCTCCGATAAAATCGCCTATATTCATCATGATATCGATGATGCGGTGCGTGGAAAGATAATGGTGGAAGAAGATATTCCAATTGAGATACGGAAGGTATTGGGAAAGAATTCGGCAGACCGGCTGGATACACTGATTCATGATATTATAACCAACAGCATGGATAAGCCGGATATCATTATGTCCGATGAAATTTTCCAGGCAATGCAGGATTTACGGAAGTTCATGTTTGTAAGCGTATATACCAATCCCATTGCCAAAGGAGAAGAGACAAAGGCAGAAGGATTACTCAGCAAACTGTTTACATATTATATGGAACATCCGATGACAATGCCGGCGCAGTATACCGATATGATTGCGGAAGGCGAGGAGGAAGAACGGGTAGTATGTGATTATATCGCAGGAATGACCGACCAGTATGCAATTGCCAAATTCTCAGAATATTTTGTACCGAAGGCTTGGCAGGTGAATTAAGGAATGGCATATTATTCAGATGAATTAATAGAAGAAGTACGTTCCAGAAATGATATTGTAGATGTGATTTCCGGATATGTACGGTTGACAAAAAAAGGCAGCACGTATTTTGGACTGTGCCCCTTCCATAATGAAAAGACCGGTTCTTTTTCCGTATCACCGAATAAGCAGATGTATTACTGCTTTGGATGCGGAGCAGGCGGAAATGTATTTACCTTTCTGATGCAGTATGAGAACTTTTCATTCCCGGAAGCGATGGAGGCATTGGCAGAGCGTGCCGGAATCGAACTGCCGAAGCAGGAAATGAGTGCCCAGGCAAAGAAAGAAGCAGACAAACGCCAGATTCTGTTAGAGATTAACAAGGCAGCCGGCAAATATTATTATATGCTGCTGCGGAGTGGACACGGAAAACAGGCGTATGAATATTTTAAAAAGAGAGAATTATCGGATGCCACCATGCAGAAGTTTGGGCTTGGCTATTCGGATAAATACAGTGATGATTTGTACCGCTATTTAAGAAAGCTTGGATATGATGATGCAATCTTAAAGGAATCCGGTCTTGTGTCCATTGACGAAGTCCGGGGCGGACATGATAAATTCTGGAATCGTGCCATGTTTCCGATTATGGATGTGCATAATAAAGTAATCGGATTTGGTGGACGAGTCATGGGGGATGGCGAACCGAAGTATCTGAATTCGCCGGAGACCAAAATCTTTGATAAGAGCCGGAATCTGTATGCATTGAATTTTGCAAGACAGACCAAGAAACCGCAGATGCTCTTATGTGAAGGCTATATGGATGTAATTGCGCTGCATCAGGCAGGCTTTGACAATGCAGTGGCATCCTTAGGAACCGCGTTTACCAGTGGACATGCCAGTCTGCTGAAACGATATACGAAGGAGGTTTATCTTACCTTTGACAGCGACGGTGCCGGAATTAAGGCGGCACTTCGTGCAATCCCGATTTTAAAAGAAGTAGGGCTGACAGCCAAAGTCATCAACATGAAGCCGTACAAAGACCCGGATGAATTCATCAAGGCACTTGGAGCGGAAGAATACCAGAAGCGGATTGATGCGGCAGAAAACAGCTTTATGTTTGAAATCAGGATTTTAGAGCAGAAATATGATATGAAGGACCCGGAAGGAAAGACCGCATTCCAGACAGAAGTGGCAAAGAAACTGCTTGATTTTACCACGGAACTGGAACGGAACAATTATATGGAAGCTGTGGCGGATAAATATCATATGAGCTTTGAAGCACTCCGAAATCTGGTAAACCAGCTGGGCACCCAGGGAGGACTTGTAAAAGAGCGGACACCGCTTAAGAGTGGGCTGAATGAGAAGAAGCATAAGAAAGAGGACGGCATGAAGCAGTCCCAGAAATTGCTTTTGACCTGGCTCATAGAATATGATAATCTGTACGATAAAATCAAAGATATCATTACACCGGAAGATTTTACGGAAGACATTTTCCGTAAGGTGGCAGAGCTTCTCTACGAGCAGAAGAAGTCGGGTACTGTCAATCCGGCACAGATTATCAGTTTATTTGCAGAAGAAGAGGAACAGCGGGAAGTTGCAGAGCTCTTCCATGCGAGAATTCATGAAGTGGATTCTGCTGCAGAGCGGGATAAGGCGTTAAAAGAGACGATTCTGCGGGTGAAGGATAACAGCATCTCCTATCGTTCGGCGCACTTAGAACCTACGGATATGCAGGGCTTGCAACAGATTGTGGCAGATAAGAGAACCTTGCAGAATATGGAGAAAATGCATATTTCTATAGATTGAGGACAAAATACTATTTAGTCCCGTTTATATGACGAATCATGAGAGGATGAACAAGAAAATGGATGAAAAGATGGAAAAGACTACGAAAAAGACAACAAAAGCTGCAAAAAGTGCTCCGGCAGCAAAAGACGAAAAGATGAGCATTGAGGAGAAAAAAGCAAAATTGCAGGAAAAACTCCAGGAACTCCTTGCACTGGCAAAGAAGAAAAAGAACAGCCTTGAGTATCAGGAAATCAGCGAGTTCTTCAAGGACATGGAACTGGATGCAGATGAGTTTGAGAAAATCCTAGACTTCCTTGAGACCAATAACATTGATGTGCTTCGAATCATGGATGATGACGATATCGATGACGATATCATCTTAGATGACGAAGACGAGGTAGAGGTAGAAAAGATTGATTTATCGGTACCGGACGGCGTATCCATTGAGGACCCGGTTCGTATGTATTTAAAGGAAATCGGTAAAGTACCTCTTTTAAGTGCAGAGGAAGAAATCGAACTGGCAAAGAGGATGGAATTAGGAGACCAGGAAGCAAAGAAACGTCTGGCAGAAGCCAACCTCCGTCTGGTGGTAAGTATTGCAAAACGTTATGTAGGACGTGGCATGTTATTCTTAGACCTGATTCAGGAAGGTAACTTAGGTCTGATTAAAGCTGTTGAGAAATTCGATTACCGGAAAGGCTATAAGTTCTCCACCTATGCAACATGGTGGATTCGTCAGGCAATCACAAGAGCCATTGCAGACCAGGCAAGAACCATCCGTATCCCGGTTCATATGGTTGAGACCATCAACAAGCTGATTCGCGTTTCCAGACAGTTGCTGCAGGAGTTGGGACGTGAACCGACCCCGGAAGAGATTGCAGAAGAAATGAATATGCCGGTAGACCGTGTACGTGAAATCTTAAAGATTTCCCAGGAGCCGGTTTCTTTAGAGACTCCAATCGGTGAAGAGGAAGATTCCCATTTAGGAGACTTCATTCAGGATGATAATGTACCGGTACCTGCTGATGCAGCAGCATTTACCCTGTTGAAAGAGCAGTTAGAGGAAGTGCTTGGAACACTGACCGAGCGGGAGCAGAAGGTATTAACCCTTCGTTTTGGCCTGGAAGATGGACGTGCCCGTACACTGGAAGAAGTTGGAAAAGAATTCAATGTAACCAGGGAGCGTATCCGTCAGATTGAAGCAAAGGCACTCCGTAAACTGCGTCATCCAAGCAGAAGCCGCAAATTAAAGGACTATCTGGAGTAATATATGAATAAACTTTCAAAAAGAATGCAGGCAGTTGCAGCATTGGTTCAGAATACCATCTGCCTTGCAGATGTAGGATGTGACCATGGTTATGTTCCGATTTATCTGATCCAGTCAGAACGTATTGGGCATGCCATTGCAATGGATGTGAACCGGGGTCCGCTTCTTCGGGCAGAGGAGCATATCCGGGAAGTTCATTTAGAAGATTACATAGAAACCAGATTGTCCGATGGACTTACAGCGTTGGCTCCATCCGAAGCCGATGGTGTGGTAATCGCCGGAATGGGTGGAGCGTTGACGAAACGGATTCTTACAGAACATCCGGAAGTCTGGAAGAAGATGAACAATCTTGTGTTACAGCCACAGTCTGAAATAGAAGAGGTACGCCGTTATATTTATGCGGAAGGCTTTCACATTGAAGAAGAAGATATGGTGAAAGAAGAAGGCAAATATTACGTGATGTTAAGATGTGTACCGGGAAAAGCAGCACCGTTGACGGATGTTGCTTTTCGTTATGGTGAATATTTATTACAGACGAAAAACGAAATATTAAAACAATATTTAATAAAACAGAGACAGCAGTTCTCGGAAATCTTAAAGAAACTTGAAATCCAGAAGCTTATGCCGGAGCAAACTGTATTGCAGAAACCAGAATTGCTGCAACAATCTGCAACGCAACAGGATGAATTGCAGCAGAAAGAAGATGGCAGTACAAGACGCTTTGAACGGCAGAAAGAACTGGAAGAGAAACTTGCAATGATAGAAGAAGCAGAGCGTATCATGGGAGAAAATATATGAAGTGTGAACAGATACGGGAAATATTAGAGACACTTGCTCCTGTAGCAATGGCCTGTGACTGGGATAATCCAGGATTTCAGGTCTGCAGATGGGAGAAAGAGATAAACAGTATCTATCTGGCGGTGGATGCAACCGATGAAGTAATTGCGGAAGCAAAAGAACTTAAGGCTGATATGATACTGACGCATCATCCGTTAATCTTTGGTGGAATCAAAAATGTTCTTACCAGTGATTTTATCGGCAGAAGAATTTATGGACTGGCACAGCAGGATATGGTTTACTGTGCGATGCATACGAATTTTGATATCTGCGTCATGGCGGACCTTGCAGCAGATTACCTGGAACTAATGGAGACAGAACCATTGGAAGTAACCGGGGAGTGGCAGGGAAAATCCTGTGGTATCGGCAAAGTGGGAATGCTGCCAGAGGAGATAAGTCTAGGGGATTGCGGCAGGATTGTAAAAAGCCGGTTTCAGACAGAAGCGGTAAAAGTATTTGGTGATACCAGCCGTATGGTACAGCGTGCAGCAATTTGCCCCGGCTCCGGAAAGAGTGAAGTGGATGAAGCAATTGCAAAGGGTGCCCAGGTGTTGATAACGGGAGATATTGACCACCATACGGGAATCGACGCAGCGGCCAGAGGCTTAAGTATCTTAGATGCAGGACATTATGGATTGGAGCATATTTTTGTAACCTATATGGCAGAATATTTCAAGGAAAAATTACCGGAACTGAACATATACAGCCAGAAGTTACAATCTCCGTTTTCCTATATTGTATAAATAGTAATCAAAGAAATGGGGGACTACTATGGGAGAAATTAAATGTAGAATTAATATTCATGGAAATGTAAGGGAGTATGTGCCGGAAACCACATACAAGCAGCTTGCCAAGGAATATCAGAAACAGTTTTCGGATGATATTGTCCTGGTGCTGGTGAACAACCGCCTGCGGGAGCTGCGTGAGAAGGTAGAATCGGGAAATCTTACCTTTATTACAACAGCAGACAAGGATGGAAGGAAAGCATACCGGAGAAGTACGGCGTTACTGATGCAGAAGGCAGTGCATAATCTTTATGGGGAAGAAAAGATTACGGTCCGCATCATGCATTCCATTGCCCAGGGATATTATTGTGAACTGAAGCGGAATGAGGAAAAGAACGGAGCATCAGAGCAGGCAGAATGGGTAGCTGTCGATGAACAGATGTTAAGGAATTTAAAGCAGGAGATGCAGCGTCTGGTAGAAGCCGATTTTCTGATTGAAAAGCACAGTCTGCCGACGGCAGATGCAGTAGAACTCTTCCGGAGACTGGGAATGACCGATAAAGAAAGACTGTTCCGCTACCGGAGAAGCTCAAGAGTCAATATTTATGAGCTGGATCATTACAAAGATTATTTCTATGGATATATGGTACCGTCTACCGGTTATCTGAAATATTTTGACCTGACATTATATAAAGAAGGTTTTATGCTACTCTTTCCGGGAAAAGATACCAGGACGGTGGATGTTTTTGTCCCATCGGATAAACTGTACCTAACACTGGAAGAAGCGTCAGAGTGGGGACATACCATGGGAGTAGGAACCATAGGAGCTTTGAATGATGCAGTTTCTGCTGGCAGAATACAGGAAATTATTCTGATACAGGAAGCTCTGATGGAACAGAAAATAGGACAGCTGGCAGAGCAGATTAAAGAGGGACATCATAAGAAATTCATTATGATAGCAGGTCCGTCCTCTTCCGGGAAGACAACGTTTTCCCACAGGCTGTCCATACAGCTTGCCGCCCATGGCATGAAACCGCATCCGGTTCCGCTGGATGATTTTTATGTAGACCGGGATAAGACACCGAAAGATGCAGATGGAAAACTGGATTTCGAATGCCTGGAGGCATTGGATATTGACCGTTTTAATAATGATATGACAAGTCTTTTAAATGGAGATGCAACGGAACTGCCGGTATTTAATTTTAAAACCGGAAAACGGGAAGCAAAAGGCAGAATGATGCAGCTTGGAGAGGAAGATGTACTTGTTATTGAAGGCATCCATGGACTGAATGACAGGCTTTCCTACTCTCTGCCGCAGGAAAGCAAATTCCGTATTTATATCAGTGCGCTGACCCAGCTGGATATTGATGAACATAACTGCCTGCCGACGACAGATGGCAGACTGATCCGGAGAATTGTAAGGGATGCAAGAACCAGGGCTACATCAGCGAGGGAGACCATTGCCATGTGGGATTCGGTAAGGCGGGGAGAAGAAAAGAATATCTTCCCATTTCAGGAAGGTGCCGATGTAATGTTTAATTCAGCTTTAATTTATGAGCTTGCTGTGCTGAAACAGTATGCAGAGCCATTGTTGTTTGCAATTGAACGGGACTGCCCGGAATATCTTGAAGCGAAGCGGCTGCTGAAGTTCTTAGATTATTTCCTTCCGGTACCGGCGGATAATATCAATAACAATTCGATTATCCGTGAGTTTATCGGTGGAAGCTGTTTTAATGTCTGATATAGAAGCAATATGAGGGATAGACCGTGTTTCTTGTGCAAAAGAGATAGTTGTCTATCCCTGAATTTTACTTAAAACATAAAAAATAGACAAAATATAACGAAAAAAACGAATAGAAAAAGAAATTTTGTTGAAAAGCATGTAAAGAATGGCTATAATAAAATAATGATGATTTTTGTCACATTATGATATGTGAAGAATGATTTGGAGAGTGGCAGAGAATGGAAAGCAGACAGAAGAAACGTCTGGGGGATATGCTGATTGAGGAACAGATTATTACAGATGAGCAGCTCTCAGATGCATTAGAGAAGAAAAAGGGGACTACAAAGCGGCTGGGTGAGGTTCTGGTAGAGCTGGGTTATACCAATGAGACGGATATTGCCAAGGCACTGTCAAGCCAGCTTGGACTGGAAATAGTCTCGCTTAGTGGAATACAGATAGAAGAAAATGTGCTAAAGCTGGTGGACGTGGCAGTTCTGAGAAAATATGTCATGGTACCAATTGGCTTTTCACCGAATAATATGAATGAAGTCCGTGTGGCAATGGCCGACCCGATGGATATGCGTGGAATTGATGATTTTTCTATTATTACTAATCTGCAGGTCGCACCGGTAATTGCCACAACCCATGATATTATGCTTACCCTTGACCGTTTCTATGGAAGCAGTGAAGCAAGGAAGGTGGCTGAGGCATATGCACTGGAGCGCCGGCAGGAAGAGCAGAGGGAACAGGAGAAGGAGAATGATGAAGATATTGCAAATTCCCCGATTGTCCTTCTGGTAAATGCCATGATTGAGCAGGCAGCAAGACAGCGTGCCAGTGATATACATATAGAAGCATTGGAAAGCCGTGTAAGAATCCGCTACAGGATTGATGGTGTGTTATATGAGAAGGCGAGCTACGACATCCGGCTTCTGAATGCAATTACAGCACGTATCAAGATTATTGGCGGCATGGATATATCAGAAAAAAGAAAACCACAGGATGGACGAATTACCCTTGTGGTAGACCGTGTGGAATACGATATCCGTGTATCAATCCTGCCAACGGTTTATGGAGAGAAGTGTGTACTTCGTCTTGCACAGAAGAAAGCACTGACCAAGGATAAGAGGGAACTTGGATTTACCCCGGGGGAGCTGGAAAGCTTTGACCGTATGTTAAAGCATCCGAATGGAATCCTTTTGGTAACAGGACCAACCGGAAGTGGTAAATCAACGACGCTTTACACAGCACTTTCTGAACTGAATACAGAGGATATTAATATTATCACAGTAGAAGACCCGGTAGAGGCGAATCTGGACGGCGTCAATCAGGTACAGGTAAATGCCAAAGCGGATATGACCTTTGCATCTGCACTGCGTTCAATCCTGCGACAGGATCCGGATATTATCATGATTGGAGAGATCCGAGACGAAGAAACAGCAGAGATTGCGGTACAGGCTTCCATTACCGGACATCTGGTAGTAAGTACCCTGCATACCAACAGTGCGGCAGGAACCATTACCCGAATGTTAAATATGGGCGTAGAGGGATATCTTCTTGCAGATTCCGTAATCGGAGTGATTGCCCAGCGTCTGGTGCGGAGACTTTGTCCGAACTGTAAACAGCCGCATAAGCCGACAGAATACGAGCGCAGGCTTCTGAATCTGGATGATTTGGATGAGACGATGATTTTTGAAGCAAAGGGCTGCCCAATGTGTGCCAATACAGGATATAAGGGCAGAATCGGTGTCTATGAGATGATGGAAATCAGCACGGAAATGAAAGACGCTATAGCAAAAGATGCTTCCACTGCCGAAATCAAACATCTGGCAGTAGAAAATGGAATGGAAACTCTTGCAGCGGGAGCCAGACGTAAAGTTTTAGAAGGAATTACTTCTGTGTCAGAGCTGGTGGGAGTATCTGCTGAGGATTAAGGAGAACTGGGGATTTTACAATGAACAGAATAGAAATGTTTTTGCGGGAAGGAAATGAAAAAGGGGCATCCGATATCCATCTTGCACCGGGAAGCCCGGTGATGTTCCGGATTGATGGAGAACTGGTTCCTGCATCAGATGAGAAGATAAAACCATTTGAAATAGAAGAAATGATAGAACCGCTGTTGACGGAAGAGCAGAAGGCAGAGCTGAAGGAAAATGGAGAACTGGATTTTGCGTATTCTATCGCAGGCTTTCACAGGGTGCGTTTTAATGTGTTCCGTCAGAGAGGTACTTATGCGGTAGCACTCCGTATACTCTCGTTTGAGATACCGGAAGCAAAGCGGCTTGGTATTCCACCATCTGTGGTTGACCTGACCAACCGCAAGCGTGGGCTGGTATTGGTAACAGGACCGACCGGAAGTGGTAAATCTACCACACTGGCGTCTTTGATACATATTATTTCTGAAACATATGCTAAGACAATTATTACACTGGAAGACCCGATTGAGTATTTGCATCCTCACAGCAAGTCAATTGTATTGCAGAGGGAAATCGGTTACGACAGTAAGAGTTATGCGTCAGCACTTCGCGCCGCATTGCGTGAAGACCCGGATGTAATTCTGGTGGGGGAGATGCGTGACCTAGAAACAATCAGTATTGCGATTACGGCGGCAGAGACCGGACATCTGGTATTTTCAACCCTGCATACCAACAGTGCAGCAGCAACCATTGACCGTGTCATTGACGTGTTTCCACCGCATCAGCAGCAGCAGACCAGGATACAGCTGTCAGGTGTTATTGAAGGAATTATTGCCCAGCAGCTTCTTCCAAAGGAAGGCGGTGGACGTGTGGCGGCTTACGAGGTCATGCTTGCCACTCCGGCAATCCGTAACCTGATACGTGAAGGAAAGAGCTTCCAGATACAGTCTATGATACAGACCAGCAAGAAGCTTGGCATGCAGGCAATGGATGATGCCATTTATGACCTTTATATGCAGAATAAGATATCAGCAGAAGATGCCGTAAGTTTTGCACAGGAGCCGGCAGTTATGCAGCAGAAGGTAACGCTATTCTAAACTGCGGAGCATCTGCAGGGAACTGTTAACAGCAGCTTCCGTGGATACCGTAGAATGAGAAAAATGGTTAACAAATTTGAAATTTAACCGATAAATATACTGTAAGGGGGATGAGAAGGTGCCCAGTTATTCATATATAGCAGTGGATGCCATGGGAAAAGAGAAGAAGGCAACCATTGATGCAGAAAATCAGAACAAGGCAGCAGCCCGGCTTAAGAAAAACGGACTTACTTTAATATCCATAAAGGAAGTCGGATTGTTAGAAAAGGACGTTAAATTAAGCTTTGGGCGGAAAGTAAAACCAAGGGATTTAAGCGTGTTCTGCCGGCAGTTTGTCAGTATGATAGAAGCCGGGGTTACGGTAATTGATGCCCTTGGAATGTTAGAGGAACAGACGGAAAATAAGAGACTTTCCGCTGCACTTCATGAAGTGCGTACCGAAGTGGAGAAAGGACAGACACTATCCGAAGCCATGGGACATCAGGGAGAGATTTTCCCGGAAATGTTAGTGAATATGGTGGCGGCAGGAGAGACCTCCGGTAATATCGAGCTTTCCTTCAGCCGTATGGCAGTGCAGTTTGATAAGACGGCGAAACTGTCCGGTTTAATGAAAAAATCACTGGCTTATCCGGTGGTACTTCTGATAGTGGCAGTATTAATCGTCATTCTGATGGTAGTAAAGGTAATACCGGGATATGCAGCAACCTTTGAGCAGGCAGGCATGCAGCTGCCGGGCATCACCCGGGCAATGATGAGCATGAGCCATGTAATTACAAAATTCTGGTATCTTTTTGTGGGAGGAATCCTGCTGATTGTACTTGGTATCCGGGAATGGCGAAAGACAGAGGGCGGAAAGCTGTTCTTTGGTAAAATAGCCATGAAGCTTCCATTGTTTGGCAAGTTAAACATAAAGACATATTCTTCACAGTTTGCCCGTACATTAAGTACTTTAATGTATGCAGGAATTCCATTGATTCATGGAATTGATGCAGTCACCAAGCTGATGAAGAACCGTCATTTCCAGCTGCAATTGCAGTCAGCAAGAGAGGAAGTGGCAAAGGGTGTTCCGTTATCAGAACCGCTGCGGAAGGGCGGACTGTTCCCGCCTATGGTAATCCACATGCTTTCTATCGGTGAGGAAACCGGTGATATTGAGGGTATGTTAGACAAGCTGGCAGATTATTATGATGAAGAGGTTGAGATGACTACCCAGACGGTTATGGCGGCAATGGAACCAATGATTATCGTTGTTATGGCAATTATCGTAGTCATTCTGATTGCAGCAATTTATGCGCCGATGCTTTCCATGTACAACCAGCTCGGCAACATGTAAAACGAATTAAGATTCCGTAATAGGGGCGGGATTTTAAGATAAAATATTTATATTTATACAAGAAGGAGAATAGCATTATGAACAAGATTAGAAACAGAAAGAACAACAAAGGCTTTTCATTAGTTGAGTTAATCATCGTTATTGCCATCATGGCAATCTTAGCAGGAATCTTAATTCCTCAGTTTGTTAAGTACATCAGCAGCTCCAAAGTATCCGGAGATATCCAGCAGGCAGAGAACATCTACAATGCAGTAGCAGCTCAGTACGCAGATTCTCAGGGAACAGCACCAACAGGTATGACTTATGATGGAAACAAGCATGAAGTAACAGCTGCTGTTGCAGAGGCATTAGAAATGGGAAAAGCAGCACCTACATGTAAAGTAGATTCAAGCTATTTATTTATGTATAGCTGTGACAGCAAGGGTGCGGTTGCTGTATATCTTGCACCAGCAAGCGAGGCAGATAAAGCATATGATGCTACAAAAGATACCAAGATTTCTCCATCCATTGAAGGAGTGGATAAAGATAAGTGGACAAAATAATCCGCTGAGCTAAGAAAGGACACTACATACCATGACACCAATGCTTGCACTCATCACAGTATTTATTTTCATATATGGAATTGTCATCGGAAGCTTCTTAAATGTCTGTATCTACCGGATACCGCAGAAAGAAGATATCGTCCGGGAGAGTTCCCACTGTATGAGCTGCGGGCATCGGTTGAAATGGTATGATTTAGTGCCGCTGTTCAGTTATCTTTTCTTAAAGGGAAAATGCCGTTACTGTGGTTCGAAGCTGTCAAAGCAGTACCCTATCGTCGAAGCACTCAATGGAATCCTTTATGTAGTTGTATTTTACGCAACAGATTTTAGGTGGGACAGTATTTTATACTGTCTTATGACTTCTGCGTTAATCGTACTTAGTGTGATAGATTACCGCACCTATGAGATTCCTTTTGGAATCAATGTGTTCCTGTTTGTACTGGGGGTTATCCGGTGCGTATTTGGAAAAGGGGACAGAGGAACCTTGATGATTGGTTTCTTTGCAGTGAGCTTGTTCTTGCTGTTATTATCACTTCTTACCAGAGGAGCAGCAATCGGTGGTGGAGACATCAAGCTGATGGCGGCTGCCGGTCTGCTTCTCGGATGGAAGTTGATTATTCTTGCATTTGTGATTGGATGTATTGCGGGCTCTGTGGTGCATCTGTTCCGGATGAAGGTCTGTGGTGCCGGCAGAATGCTGGCTCTGGGTCCGTACTTATCGGTCGGGATATTTATTGCCGCCCTGTGGGGGAATTGGATGATAGACTGGTATCTGGGACTTTTTATGTAGAAAAGAGTGATTATAAGTGGAAAGTGTATGAAGCATAGGTATGCTTTCCAGTTATAATCACGAAAGGTGAGTGAAGGATGAAGATATTAAGTATAGAAATAGGTGTTGATGTAACCCATGTATTGGAGATGGATTACCGGGTGAAGAATCCGAAAGTATATCGAAGCTTTAGCTTTCAGACTCCGGTAGGTGTAATTGGAGAAGCTGGTGTGCGTAAGAGTGAGGAATTCCGCACAGCCTTACATAAGCTTCTGGATGCAAATAAGATTAAGACACGGAAAACTTTGTTTGTAGTTAATTCCGGTAAGATAGCAAGCCGTGAAGTGCTGATTCCGATGATAAAAGAAAACCGTATCAAGGATTTCTTAAATACAAATTCGGCAGATTTCTTCCCGGTAGATTTATCCCGGTACCAGCTGGTATACCGGAATGAAGGTGTGGTACAGCAGGACAAGGTAAAGAAGAGAAAATTATATGTATTTGCTGTGCCGGGAGATCTGGTGCAGTCTTATGAAGAACTGGCAGATTTCTGCTCCCTGGAACTTACCGCACTTGACTATGTGGGAAACAGTATTTTCCAGATGATGCATAAAGCGGTAGGAAATAATATCTGCTGTTCTGTAAAATTAGACAATAATGCAACCATGATTACGATTATCAATCAGGGAATGGTTGTATTACAAAGAACAGTATTTTATGGCTTTGAAGAAGTAGAGAAGGTTGTAGTGGATTCCGGTCTTTTCCCGAAGGAACAGTATCCGGCAGCAATGGATATATTACAGCAGACAGACTGTCTGGATGCAAACCAGGCGGCACCGGAAGATGCCATGAATGCCATGCGGGCAGAAGCGGTAGAAGCACTGCGTCCGATGATTGGCAATATCCGGCGGGTATTAGATTATTATCAGTCCAGAAATAATGGGGCAGAAGTAAAAGAGTGTTTCCTGATTGGTAACGGAGCTTATATCAAGGGACTGGACAGACTGATGTCCCTGGAATTGAATCTTCCGGTACATTTGCAGGAAAAAGATGTTTTAAACGGTTTCCGTACATCCGGAGGCAGATTGGATGCTATGTATGAAGCCTGCTATGGAGCAGCAATACAACCATTAGACTTCGTGTTTGGTTCGGCACAGACTGCAAAGATTATAGAAGAGAAGAAAAAACGCGAATTGCTTGCAGCAAAGCTGATTGGTCTGCTTTGCGTGGCATGTGCTGTGATATTGCTGGCATTATCCGGAGTACAGAGGATTGCATTATCCCACGAACTGAATACCCTGAATAAGCAGAAGGATGAACTGGAATATATACAGGATATTTATAATGCATATGTGGATACCAAGAGCCAGTATGATGATGTGACAAAAATGAATGGCAAGACAGAGACAGTCAGTGATGCACTGGCAGATGCCATTGAAGAAATGGAAGAAAAATTCCCATCTGGTGTAAAGGTAACAAGCCTTACCAGTAATGGAGAGGGAATTTCCATGGACATTGAAGTATCTACAAAGGAAGAAGCAGCAAAGATCTTGCAGAATCTTGCAACCTTCGATGCTTTCCGCAGTGTAACGACCAACGGAATTACAGAATCCACAGATGAGAATGGTAAAATTACGGTAACATTTTCAGTGATGTGTACCTATGTAAATGGTACAGCAGATGATTCCATTGATACCGAGACCACACCGGAAGAAGATGTCGAGACCTATATGAATGGTGACCAGTATATTTATCCGGATATGGAAGGCAGTACCGAAAGTGGGGAGGCAGACAATGAATAAGGAAAATAAGAAAGTAAACGACAGGGAATTAAAACTGATATTTGTATTAGGCGGCATAGTATTATTTTTCTTAATCTACCAGTTTGGATATCTGAATGTCCAGAAGGCAAATGAAAATTTAAAGAGCCAGGTAGATGAGGTGCGTGGAGAAGTAAAGGTTATGCAGACCATGAAGCAGAACGAAGAGACTTATAAGGCATATACAGATTCCATGACACAGGAAATGCAGGAGGTAATGGATGCAATTCCATCAGAGATCCGTTCGGAGGATAAGATTATGTTTGCCAGAAGCCTTGAAAAAGAGTATGGCTTTCATGTTACCGGCGTAGGTCTTCAGACGGACGAAATGGTTTATGAAATGAATGAAGATGGAAGCAATCCGGCAGATGATGGTAAATTGTTATATCGTACCGTGGTAAATCTTGACTGTGACTGTGATTATACACAGCTTAAGAACTGCCTGCGTGGATTAAAGAAGAATAATTTCAAGATGTCTGTGGATACAGCAAGCTTCGGTCCGGATGAAGAAACCGGGAAACTGAAAGGAAACATGACGGTAAATATGTATTATCTTTACGGAAGTGAGAAACCATATGAACCGTTAACCATTGATGGGGTATCCTTAGGAACAGATAATATTTTTGGAACGGGAACGATTACTCCGTCAGCTCCATCGGATGCCGCAGGTACGGAAGATATCACAGGAACAACAGGTACTACAGGAACAGCAGGTACCACAGGAACAACAGGTACCACAGGGACAACAGATACCACAGGAACAGATACCGGGCGGTAAGAAAAGCCGGACAGTATAGAAGAATATGTGAAAAGCAGAAAGGAGCAGAGACAGTATGAGCGGTTATAATAGCAGAAAGTTAAAATATAAATTAAATCGTAATTTAAATAACCGGGGATTTTCATTAGTGGAAATTCTGATTGCAGTAGCGATTCTCGTACTGTGTGCAGTTCCTTTACTGAAAGCATTTGTAACATCTGCCCAGACCAATGCCAGGGCAAGACAGAATTTAAATGCGACTACGCTGGCTGAAAATATTATGGAAGAAATAAAAGCAGCAGGTGTTGAAGGCTATGGTGTGAAATCGGGAGACACGGTTACGATAGATGGTGTGGATCTTCCGGTTTATGAGGCTGAGTATAGCAATTACAGCTTTGATGGCAGGGCATATGATGTTAAGGCAGTAATGACACCATCGCAGGAGACCTATCTGGATGGTACGGATGAAAAAGCATATAATGCACAGGGTATCCCGGAGATTTCTGTTATGGATGACAGCCGGGATGCTGTTTATGTAGAGGACAAGAATGCAAGATTTGACATAATAGATGAAAATGCGGATTCGCTGGGCATGAAGGCGGAAGAACTGCTGAATGCATGCAGAACGGAATACCGCTTTGCAGTAAAGGAAAATCACGGCAGATATACCGTTACCCAGACGGTAACATACAGTGATGCTTCCGGAAATACAATCGGAACACCCCAGACCCTGACCATATTTGATTCGGTGCTGACCGGAGCAGATCTCAGAAGTCTTTATGTGTGCTATATTCCGGCACTTCGAACAGCCGGTGATATGTACAGAACGCAGGAGAAGGTGGTAATCGAAAACAGACAGGATATTCCGGTTGATGTATATCTTATCCGTCAGGGCTCGCAGGATACACCACTTGCAGTCAGTATTATAGAAAGTGCTCCATCAACAGTGGCAGCAACACAGATTCATACAAATCTTTCTGTAGATGATAAGACAGACATCGGCAGTATAGAACGAAATGGAAGCAGTATTACAGCAGCTACAGCTAAAAGCGCCTTTGGTTTTCAGAAGATGGGCGAGGCTGCAAAGGCAGATGCAGCCAGACTTTATACAGTAGAAGTAACCGTTAAACCGGTAGATTCGGAAAAATCAATTACCTTAACAGGAACGGCAATGAAGTAAGGCGGGAAAACAATGAACAGATGGAAGAAATCACGGGACAATCGAGGAATGTCACTGGTCATGGTCATTGGAACAGTGGCACTGGTAAGCATACTGGTGGTTATAGTACTGTCTCTTTCTCTGATGAATATACAGATGAAGTCAGTATATAAGAAGTCTGCGGATAATTTCTATGATGCAGAAGCGGCAATGGATGAGATACGTACCGGTCTGCAGCAGGATGTGGCAGATGCAGCAACCACGGCATATCTTTCTGTTATGTCACAATATTCTGCCAGCAGTTATCAGGATGCTGTGCGTCAGAGCACCTTCCGGGAATTGTACCGGAAGGAGTTAAAGAAGAAAATCGGGCAGACCATGGATGATACCCATTATGATATCGGCTATCTTGAGAATTATATCGGTGCGTCCCACCGTTATGAAGCAGCAACCGGTACCGGAGCCAGACTTACAACACAGGATGGCAAAGATGCAGATTTTGTGGTAACACAGTCCGGTCTTGTGATTATGAATCTGGAGCTTTCTTATAAGGATGCAGATGCTTATGAGTCAGTTGTAGATACAGATCTTGTATTAAGCTATCCACAGGTAAACTTTATCCAGTCAACATCAGTACCGGATTTGCTGAATTACTGTGTGGTAGCAGATGAAGGTGTCTGGGTAAACAATGGAAACCGTACACTTACCATGAATGGCAATGTATACGCAGGCAATTATTATACCGGGAGCAGCAGTGACCGGAATGGATTCCACATTGACAACAGTGGAAGTGTAATGCTTGGACTGCGCAAGACGCTGATTACCAGAGGCGGACTTACGGTAGAAAACCAAGGTTCTTTTACAACGGATACCAAAGCTACGATATGGGCAGATAATCTCAATGTTTACAGCAACGCAGCCCTGTCCTTATCTGGCAGTACATATGTATCGGATGATTTGACGATTACCGGAAGCGGTGATGTTACCTTGCGTGGAGAGTATTATGGCTACGGTAATCCGGAGACTGCCAAGGCAGCGGCATCTGTAGTTACAGAAGAAGTCAATGCCAATAAGGCGGCATACAGCAGTGCCATGATTATCAATGGAATTGCAGACAGTGGCAAGGCTAGTATCCGCATGAATGGATTAAAGACATTGATGTTAGCAGGAAATGCCTATATCGGAAGCGGCAATGCCATGATGGGAGAATCCCTGGCTGTAAAGAGCAGCCAGACGGCATATCTTGCACCGGCAGACTGTTTTCTTATAAATACTACCAATCCCACAACGGTAGCGGAAGATTTTATGGCAAAGAGTGATTTTGCAGCAGCTCCGGAAAAATATATTAATTATGAAGTGTTAAAAAATTATCATGCTTTGGATATCACACCATTATATAAAGATGGTCTGGTTTATTATTTCTTAAAATTCGAGAATGCAAAGGAAGCTGCGGCATTTGACCTTGCATACTACAATGATGCAGACCATGCAGCCACAAGGCAGCAGTACCTGTCTCTTTATGTGGATGACGCAGAATTATCTATCCGGGAGAGCAGCTCTGTGGAGAAGATTACCAACGGAAGTATTCTTGTCTGGGATACAAAAGGAATCCGTACCATTGAGCCGACAACCATAAGTAATGGATTAGACGATATTTACGAGGATGGTTATTATGCCGGACTGCAGAGTGGCTGGCAGGATATGTATGCTTCTTATAATATTTCACTGACAAAGGATTATGAGAGGCTTACAGCGGAGCAGAAGGCAGCCACTGTGTTTGAAAATCTGGTGGATGTAGACGGGCTGAAAAAAATTACTGGCACATCCGGAGCAGTTGAATTTGAATTTACCGATGGGGATGGAGTCCGGCAGGTGGCATACGTAACAGATAATGAAGGTGCATCAGCATTGGAGGTGGATGCTTCGTTTCTGGGTGGAAAGAATGTACCGCTTATCATTGCAACCGGAGATGTGAAGGTTACAGCAGATTACTCCGGTACAATTTTAAGTGGTGGCCAGGTGACCTTTGGCATGCCGGGAAGCAGCAGTTCAACAGTGTCATCTGATATGCAGGATGCTGCCAGAGTCATCCAGAATGCCGAATATAAGAAGGGGTCAGATACCTATATTCTGTCACAGGTATTGAAGAACAGCCAGTACTATGTAGGCAGTATTGGAAAGGCATATACCGGAGAGGATGCCGTGGATGTAACGAAGCTTGTAACCTATCAGAACTGGTCAAAGGAGTAAAGATAAGATGCAGAAAGGGAATCGTATAAGCGGAAAAAAGAATAGTGGATTTTCGTTGGTAGAGCTGATTGTTACCGTGGCGATTCTTGCAATTATTTCTGTGGGAGCGTTTCTGCTTACCGGCTCACAGAATGGATGGAAACTGCGTCATGCTGCGGAAAGACTGGATTCAGCACTGGATAAAGCTATGGTTCAGTCTATGAGTAAGAGTGATACTGCAGGTCTTATTGTCTATGAATTGAATGGAGAATATTATGCGGCAATAATAAAGGAATCCTGCCGGGACGGAAATATTTACCGTGTAACTGAGGACAAGGTGCTGGAAAAGTATTCACTTGGAAAAGAACCGTTGACGATTACGCTAAGTTATAAAGGAAAAGACGGGACAGCAGTATCAGATGTTACATTATCCAATCAGGGCAGTGAGAGTAATTTAAGCAGTGCGGCAGAATTTCTCTATGACAGAAGTACGGGGGCGGTTAAGACCGTAAAGGTAAACAGTGTGGAAAGCTATTATACTGGTATATATTTGAAGTTGTCAGACCGTGATATGCAGATAAAAATAAGTGCTGCCACCGGCAGACATGAGATACAGTAAGCAAAAAGCAGGGAGGAGGAAAACAAAGTGGACCACAGGAAAGCTTCAAAGAAGTATTGTGAAATCAGAAAATGCGGGATATATGATAATAAAGGATTTACGCTGGTTGAACTGCTGGTGGGAATTGCGATTGTGGCAATTGTCGGTGGATTAATCGGCACATTTTTGATTTTCTCCACAAGAACATATGGAAAAGTAACCGATGAAGCAGACTTACAGGAGGATGCACAGATTCTCCTATCCCAGATGGATAGTTATATTATCGATACAGACAGTGCACTTCGTTATTATGCAGATGTATCAGAGAGTGGAAGCGGCACGGAAATTTTAAAGGACAGCCTTTATCCGGGTGGAGCAGCAGGACTGACCAGAAAATGGCTGGAGATTTATAAGACCACCGATACCGGATATACAAAAGAGACCGTTTTGTGGACAAAATCCACAGAGAAGCTGACATATAAGCAGGAGACGATTGATGCGGCAGGAACGGTAACTGAAAATATAGAAGAACAGGATCTGGCAACGCATGTAACAGATTTTTCCATTGATCTGACGAAAGTAACTTCACTGCGTCAGGTAACAGTGTCTGTTGCTCTTGCCAGTGGAGAGAAAAGTTATGGAGCGGATACTACAGTGTATCTGCGTAACCAGATTGTAGTAAATGGGGAACCTTATACACCGGATGCAGCACCGGTCATTTCATCCGTACTCAGCGTTAAGGTTCTGCCACAGACGGTTATGATGCGGCCTGGCGGAAGAAAGGCATTTCAGGCAATTGTTTATGGTAATAATTCACCATCCCAGGAGGTAACCTGGAGTCTTTCCGGAAATACGTCTTCCCTTACCACTATTTCAGCGGATGGACTGCTGTGGATCAGCATGGATGAGAAGGCAAAGACCTTAACGGTAACAGCAACATCGGTACAGGATACCACCAAGTCAGGAACGGCGGAAGTAACAGTAGTACATGGCAAGAAGCTGTCTTTAGGCCAGATTCGGAAATACTGGCTGCAAAGAGGAAAATCAATGTATATCTATGCAAGGGTGAATGGAACATTAAGTGGTTCTATTACCTGGGAAAGTAATCCATTGGATTTACTTTCGGTGAATCCCGCAGATTCTGTAACAGTTGCAGGAGGATATCCATCATTGGATTTGATGAATGCGAGATGTGTGAAAACAGAGTATCCGGGGACACCTTTAGGAGAATATACAGTGAAGATTAGCGGTATAGTAGATGGTCAGCCGTATGAAGATATGGTTTATATAGAGGTGGTGGATTCGCCTGAAATAGCTGGAGCAGGTGATGTTGTATATTTTGATAAATCAAATGGTTTGGATTATTGGGTACATCCTGGAGACACCGTGAATTTGTCTACAGCATTAAAGAGGTTCGATATTGGAACAAAACGTAGTTATGAATTTAAAGAAGGCGGGAATATAAATAAGGATTCCTATACTTTTGAGACCTCTGGAACAGATGATGAAAAGATAAAAATAAGTATTGATGAAACAGCTGAGGATGGTGAAATTTATGTTACAGTCAAAGCTGGAAATCAATGGCATACAGGCTATGATTCTGTTACAATTCATGTGGCGGAGGAATTGGATTTCCCATATATTGTGGAAACAACATATTTTCCAGATCAGGAGAACTGGTTCTGGTCAAGTGTACATTGCAGGGGACCGGTAATGATAGCAGATTCAACATTACAATTTACGAATCTTACTTCCGGAATCAATGGGTTGATAGCAAATACCGGCGAGCCGCATAAACTTACACCATCGGAGCAGCATACAGGTGAGAATGAGCGTACGCTGTCTGGCGTAAATGAATTTACACAGGACGGACCGGGAAGGTATGAAAGTTCTAAGATACTTAATTTAGAGGGAATTATTATTATTGATAAAGATGTTGAACTTGATGCACCTTTTATTTGTTGTAATAGTGATACGGTGATTTATATAAAGGGAGAACATAGCTTGAAATTCAAAGGAATTACTACTTTTGACGGGCTGATTTATGCACCGGAAGGAGATGTTTATTTTGAAGGTCAGGCGGGTTATTGCCGGGGTGTTGTAATAGCAAAAAATTTGCATGTAAATAGTCGGGGAGACAGGGAGTTCTCCTTTATGGAAAAAAGCAGTGTAATGGATCTGGTTAATACATTGAAGGCAAACTAGCTTGTTGAGAAGTAAAAGAGGACAGGATATATGAAACGGAAGAATTCTTTGAAAAATTCCAGAAAGAGAATCATTCAGGCAACGGTAGCAGCAGTAGCCGGTATAACAGTTGCGGTTGCTGCATTCCGGCCGGTAGAGACTTCAGCAAACGGAGTACTGCCGGGGGTGGAAAGCATCGTTGCACAGAAGATGGCAACAGAAGATAAGACCTATCGGATTTTAGAGATTATGCCGGATGGAGCAGAAAGTGAAATGGGCTATCTTGCAGCGGGCAGTGAGCCGGTAGCCCTAGCAGCAGATGGAATGCTGGCTTACTTTGCAGAGAATGGTATCGAAAATACGCAGCAGGAGAGAATGAATTATATCAACAGCTTAAAGCAGCGTTTGGAGGACGGGAAGATAGCTTCCGGTGATACATCGAAGACACCACTTTATGCAGAAGCTTATGAGGAGACTTTTTTCCCGACAGAGGAGCAGCAGAAGGACTACAAGAAGCTGGTATTTCCGGAAGAACAGTATGAGACAATTACTGCTGAGGGACATTATGCTTACCGGCAGGATTATGACGGAAACTATAATCCCAATGTAGTTTCCTTCTCTTATAATGCAACTGGGGATTATGCAGTAGAATTTGAACGGAGAACACCACTTAAGGATGAAGCACCATATAACCAGCCATATGAGTACCGGGATAATGGAACAGATGGTTATTATGAAGCGGTTGAAAATCCTATGACAGGTGGTAATTATTACTATATTTCAGACTTTTACTATGTTGGAGCAGATTCCGAACATGGACATTATCTGGCACAGTTAGATGCTGCAAAACCATATTCATATACTGCATCAGGGGATGGAGCATTTGCATTTGTGCCGGGAACAGCGGAAGAGGACAGTGCAAATCAGTCCTGTCAGGTGGAGATGGGTTCTGTCTGGTATACCGGTGGACTTTATAATAATAACCTGTTCCGGGACTATGTATTAGGAGCATTGTCCAAGGATGATTTAAAGGTGGAAGTAACGGCAGTGACAGAGTCTGGACTTGCTTCTGTAGATGTATCCAGTATGGATTTTATTTATATCGGCGGACAGGGTTATGATACCGGAATGAAATATCAGCTTTCTTCTCCGGAGCTTCTTGCACAGGTGGATAAAATATATAAGAAAATTTTAGGAAAAGCACCGGTTCTTATTGATTCCACTGTCTTAGAAAGTGCACTTACTGATTATAATACTTCTGATATTGCAAAGCTTGTGGTGTGGAGCATCCAGAAGGAGTTAAAGGATGACCCGCAGTCTGTGGATGCGGCAGAATTATGTGATACCGCTTCTTTAAACAGCAATTACACCGGCAATGATACTAATTATGCGGAAAATAATGTTTACTGCATGAAAATGACAGATGCAGACGGGGTACGTCAGCATGTATTTACCGGTCTGCTGGAAGCTTTTCCACAGGAGCTGCAGGAGGCGGAGGGATTTGCACCGGTGCGGGCATTGATTGAACAGGAGAATACCCTCCGTACATCAGCGGATGCGATTGATACCACGCTTTCAAAAAACATGGTCTTACAGTATATTTTAAATTATCCGTATGAGAGAACCTTTAGTGATAAAGAGGAGCTGCGGGTGCTGGATATCGAACCGGCAATGGGTGCACTGTATCTTGATGAAAATGCAGCTGATGACAGGATTCTTACCAAAAAGAAGCTGGCAGACTGGACAGGTGTTGCCATTGACAATATCAGTATTACCCGGATGACTTCAGCGGAGTTTATTGGTAAAATCGAAGACATGAACATGGAATACGATCTGGTTTACTTTGGACTTGGTTATGCCGGAGAGAATGGAAATTCTGATGTAAAGCTTCAGGGGGATTATATGAACCGTGATGCAGAGGGAAATACGGTTTATAATGATTCACTGATGAATGGGCTGGTCTATGCACATACCGGGGATGCATTCTTAAGAAAAGCTATTCTTGGTGGACTTTTAGATACTGATTATGTAGATAATAATACATCGAATTATCTCTATGGAGGCAATCCGGACAGCTCAAGAGACCCATATGGTGACCGGGATGAGTGGGACAGCGGATTAGGTAAGCTCGTTACCGCAACAAAGACCATCAGTGGTTTCCAGTATGATAATCCAAAGAATAGAAATGACCGTCAGGAAATTACCGTTACAGTAGGAAATGTAGGAGTATACCGTGCCAGCGGAAATGATATAACAGAGAGCAAGAAACGTGATCTGGAAGAATTCCTCGGGGCGAAATATCCGGTTCTTTTTGCACAGAATTTTGTGACCACAGAAGGTGAAATCAATGCAAAGGTGGTAGATAATTCTTCTGTTCTATATCAGTTCGCAAAGGAAAATCTTGCACAGGATAATGTCTTTTATCTGGATACCGAAGGCAGGCCAAATGATGAGAGCAGCTTCCGGTACTATATTAATATGCCTAAGGTTAAGCTTGCCATGCTCAATCCGTCTACCGGAGCAGAAGAGAGTGATATGGCATTAAGTACAGGAACAGCACGTACTACGGATAACAATTATGGCAATAAAATTGTAGAAATCCGTACCGATAAGAAGGATTCCGGAGTCTATACGCTGCGTTACCGCTTCCGGATTGATAGTACCGTAGATGCCAGCGTGGCTACGGTATATCATGCAGGACTTTATTTTGATATGAATGCCGATGGTAAATTTATCGAAAATGATACATATTCCGAACGGCAGAAGGACTGCATCATTTTTGATGCTTCCGGCAATGAAGTCAACCGGGATGCAGCTGGAGAATATCAGTTGAGCAGCGGACAGGAGTACTATCTTGAGAAAGACATTCCAGGTGACTATCGTGGTATGCTGACCTGGAAACTGGAACTGACTCAGACCACCAATGCCTATATCCGTACAGCAAAGACAGGTTATACGATTGTATCAAGACCAGCTGGTGATGATAGTGTACAGGTTGTTAAGGTGCTTCAGATTATGGGAAATAATAATGAATGGGGCGGTTACTTTAATCTTTCTACAGATGGTGACGTGCGGAATTTTATCAGCAATTTTGAAAATACAGAGGGAGTCCGGTTTGAAATTACAGCCATTCCAATGCGCGATTTCGATGGCAAATATACATCCTTTGAACAGCTGAAGGATTATCAGATGTTAATCTTTGGTTTCCAGGACAGTTATTCGGATATGACCAATGCTGACACACTGACAGCAGTAGATGATTATATTGTCAGCGGACGAAGTGTATTGTTTACCCATGATACCTCTTCCTTTGTCAATGTGGCAACCGAGCAGATGTACTGTCAGGATAATCCGGATGGCGATAATGGCTGGAACCCGGGCTGGCTTAGCAACCAGGGTAATGCAGGAGATTTTAACCAGGTGGAACGTCACTGGGGCTATATGGTAAACCAGAAATTCCGTGGTGTTCTTGGAATGGACCGTTATGGAATTACTTATAATGAGCGGACTTCCAAAGACCCGCAGGCGGCACAGCTTCGTTCCCTTCTATTAAAGGAAGGACAGCTTTTAGACATCAGTACTACTACAGATGCCTCTGGCAATGAGATAACAACCGGAACCATTGATACGGCACATGGTGGTGTAACGACACGGGAGAATCCGGATGGCAGCGGGGCACTGACTTCTGCAGTATTAGGAAGTGATAAAGATATTGCGTATGTACCGGGAACGAATCAGAAGCAGTCCTATGGACAGACACAGGGTTATACTTATGGAGCAATCAATTTCCATTATTATTATAATGCTCCGTGGCAGTGTACAACGGAAGCAAAGTATGCTTATAACCAGTACATGATGTGGCGTACACTTCCGTTACCAACACAAAGAAATGATGTTTCTCTTGGAAACCTGAAAAACAATGCCAGCATGTATGCAACCCAGGTAAATGATGGACAGATTACCCATTATCCATATGAGATTGGCAGTCAGATTACGATAGCTAATACCCATTACCAGTATTATCAGCTGAATATGGATGAGGATATGGATGGAGATGAAAACAGTGATATTGTAGTGTGGTACTGTCTGGGTGCATCCGGTGATGGTTCGGCGATTTATACCAGTTCCCCGAATGATGTGCGGAACAATTATTATATTTACAACATTGGAAATATTACCTATTCCGGTGTGGGACACAGTACAATAAGTAACGTGAATGAGAAGCAGTTATTCTTTAATACCATTGTTGCAGCGTACAAGACAAGAATCAAAGATCCGGTAGTAAAGCTTTTAGAGAATGGAAGCCGTACTTCAGCAGAAAAGGAAGCTGTTTATGTACATACTGATAATGCCATCGGAAATAAGGCACTGGAAAATGAAGTAAGTTTTTATTACACCGTAACAGATTCGAATCTCGTCACATCGGATAAGGAAATCAGTGTGGATTATTCCATGGTAGATAAGAATGGCAGCAGTATTGCAATTCCGGTACAGGCAGCAGAAAATCAGGTGTATATCACAACAGAAGCAGTAAACGGAGATACGGTTACGACAGATTCTGCCGGAAGACTGAGAGGCTTAAAGAGCGGGGAAGTGTATAAAGTCACAGTTCATAATCTGACGGATACAAAAGTACAGGAGGCAATTACCAATGGTAATATGCGGATTGCAGTTCATGCAGTCAGTACCTTTGACTATTATGGAGACAGCTATGGTCTGGGTGAAAATGCCCAGGGCATTCCACAGAGCAGTGCATCTATGAAAATATTAGGAACAACGCTGTTTGATTTGGATTAGAACAAAAGAAAAAAATTTTATTGGAAAAATGGAAACGAAATCGTATAAGACCGGAAAAGCAATTCGTAAAATCAAAAAAAGGTTGAAAAACTGGTAACGTTACCATATAATAAAACCATGAAGAACCAAGTAGGGTGAATGGTCGCGGCTGCATTGTCGAAAGACATACAGACGAGGAAAGTCCGGGCTTCGCAGGGCAGGATGCCGGATAACGTCCGGTGGAGGCAACTCCAAGGAAAGTGCAACAGAAATGTACCGCCAGGTAACTGGTAAGGGTGGAAAGGCAGTGTAAGAGACTACCGCATCTCTGGTAACAGAGATGGCTCTGTAAACCCCATTCGAAGCAAGACCAGATTTAAGCATTGACGTGGCCCGCCAGCTTAAGGTAGGTTGCTTGAGGCGGTTGGCAACAGCCGTCCTAGATAGATGACCATTTTCAACATAACCCGGCTTACAGCCCTGCTTGGTTTCTTACTATCAAATCTAATGTAATTCTAAAATGTTTCTTAAAAGACAATAACTCTGTTGACACAGAAAAGCAGGGGACTTAAGATGAATATCAGGGTATGGTGATATGTGAACATACATATCACCATATTTTTGCGTAAGCATCCGTAAGGAACTGCCGGTGGCAGGTGCGTAGATATAAAAAGAAGAGAGGTCTTATATTTGAAAGAGAAGTTAGCGAGATTTATGTCAGGAAGATATGGAGTAGATCAGTTATCAAGATTATATCTTGGAATTGCACTGATATTACTGGTAGTTTCAATTTTTAGTCACCTTGGTATATTTTATATAGCTGGAATTGTTCTTCTGGTGTATACTTATTATCGTATGTTTTCGAAGAACATTTCCAAGATGTATGCACAGAATCAGAAGTATTTGAATGCAAAATATCGTGCGGTGGTAAAAAAGGATGCATGGAAGAAACAGTGGCAGCAGCGTAAGATTTACCGGTTTTATCGTTGTCCGGGATGTAAACAGAAGGTTCGTGTTCCAAAAGGAAAAGGTAAAATCTGCATTACCTGTCCAAAATGCAGAATGGAATTCATAAAGAAAAGTTAAGCTGTAGCTATTTGGAGGAAGCAGTATGTTTGGATATGTAAATATCAATCGTAATGAATTATCAGATGAAAATAAAAAGATTTACCAGGGTTATTACTGCGGACTTTGTCAGAAACTAAAGGAGGTTTCCGGCCGTAAAGGCCAGATGCTTTTAAACTATGACATGACATTTCTGGTAGTGCTTCTGACCGGACTTTATGAGCTGGAGGATAAAAGCACAGATTTTGTATGTGCGCTGCATCCGACGAAAAAACGGACAGCCAGAATCAATGAGGCAACAGAATATGCTGCTGATATGAATATTATTCTTTCCTACCAGAATTTTGAAGATGACTGGAGAGACAATCGTTCTTATTCGAAAAAAGCATTTGCCAGAATGCTGGGAAAAGATTATAATCGCATCATGGCAAAATACCCAAGACAGGTAAAGGCAGTAGAAACCTATATCGAAGAACTGGGTAAGGCAGAGGATGCACAGGAATCCAATATTGATAAAATATCAGGACTGACAGGAACCATGCTGGGCGAAATTTTTGCATGGCGGGAAGATATATGGGCAGAAGAACTCAGATATTTTGGATTTTATTTAGGAAAGTTTGTTTATCTGATGGATGCCTATGAGGATTTTGAAACAGATAAGCGTAAAAATGCATACAATGTTTTCAGGGTACAGCGGAAAGAGGATATGCAGAATCTGGATACCTTTGTGAAGCTGTTGCTGACCAGTATGATGTCAGAGTGTGCCAAGTCCTTTGAACGTCTGCCAATTCTTATGCATGCAGACATTCTGCGGAATGTATTATATTCCGGAGTCTGGACGAAATATGAGTACAACAGACTGAAACGTGAGCGGAAGCAGCAGAGGCTTCTTGAAAAACAGAAAGCCGAAAAACAGAAGGCAGACAGGAAAAGTGCAACAAAGTGAAGTTAAGAATTAAGAAGGAGTAAGTAGTATGGACCCATACAAGGTGCTGGGCATAGCTCCGGGAGCAACAGATGAAGAAATCAAACGGGCATACCGGAATCTGAGCCGCAAATATCATCCGGATGCCAATGTAAATAATCCTGACCGTGCACAGGCAGAAGAAAAATTTAAAGAAGTACAGATGGCTTATGACCAGATTATGAAACAGAAACAGCAGGGTTACAGCTATGGAAGCGGTTACGGCGGCGGTGGCGCCTACGGTTATGGTGGTTTTGGCTATGGCAGAACCAATGGTGCATATGGAAACAGCGGTTATGGCAGCAGTGCTTCCGGTGAATCGGTAGAGATGCAGGCGGCTGCAAATTACATCCGGAATCGTTGTTTTAAAGAAGCGTTGCATGTGTTAGATGGCATTTCGGACAGAACGGCACGCTGGTATTATTACAGTGCAATTGCCAATGCCGGAAGCGGTAATAATGTAACGGCAAAGGAGCATGCCAGTCAGGCTGTCAATATGGAACCGAGTAATATGGAATATCGTCAGTTGCAGCAGCAGTTAGAGTTTGGTGGAACATGGTATCAGAGCAGAGGTGGCGAATATGAACGGCCATATTCCGGCAGCAGCGGCTGGTGCATGAGTATGCTGTTATTGAATCTTTTATGTAACTGTTGTTGTTTCAGACCATATTAGAAAACCATATTTTAGAAGTTCTTTTTTATTTGCAAGAATGAAAACTTCTGCTATACTGTAGGATGAAAAAAACAGAAATGGAGATTAGAAATGAGAATTTTAGCTGAAAATACATCATGTATTGTAATTGACTATCAGGAGAAGATTTTGCCGGCAATGTCAGGAAGAGAGGAACTTGTGGCAAATTCTGCTGCATTATTAAAGGGACTTAATTTATTGGAAATACCGATGGTATTGACCACACAGTATGCCAAGGGATTAGGAAATAATATTCCGGAGATTTGTGAAGCAATTGGAAGTGATGTGGCATATGACAAGACCACATTTTCTGCATATGAAACAGAAGCGGTATATGAAGCAATGGATAAAGAGCGTAAAAATGTCCTGATTTGTGGAATTGAAGCACATATCTGTGTACTTCAGACAGCCATTGATTTAAAGGCAGCAGGATATCAGCCGGTTATCGTAGCAGACTGTGTATCTTCAAGAAAAGAACTGGATAAGGAACTTGGTTTAAAGAGAGCAGAACAGGAAGGTATTCTGATTACATCTAAGGAAGCTATTTTATTTGAATTGACACGTAAGGCAGGCGGACCGGTATTTAAACAGATTTCTGCACTGATTAAATAAAGGAGACAGGATATGCTGCAAAGATTTTATCCCGATGAATATCTGGATTCTACCTATGTCATTGACTTTGATAAGCTTTATGAAGAGGGATACCGGGGCATTATTTTTGATATTGATAATACACTTGTTCCACACGGAGCACCGGCGGATGAGCGGGCAAAAAAGCTGTTTGCTCATTTAAAAGAGCTGGGTTATCATTGTATGCTGTTATCGAATAACAAGGAACCACGGGTGAAGATGTTCAATGATGCGGTAAATGTTTCCTATATTTACAAGGCAGGAAAACCGTCAACGAAAAATTATCTTAAGGCAATGGAAGAGATGGGAACCACCACGGAGAATACGTTATTTGTGGGAGACCAGATATTTACTGATGTGTATGGGGCAAACCGCGCAGGAATCCGTACGATTCTGGTAAAACCGATACATCCGAAAGAGGAAATACAGATTGTTTTAAAACGATATCTGGAGAAAATTGTATTATTTTTTTATACAAGGAAGAGAAAGAAGGAAGAAAAATTATGAAAATCGGAATTGGAAATGACCACAGTGCAGTCGAAATGAAATTCGCAATTAAAAAGTATTTAGAGGAAATGGGACATGAAGTTGTAAATTACGGAACAGATTCTACCGAGAGCTGTGACTATCCGGAGTATGGTGAAAAAGTAGGACGTGCAGTTGCAGCCGGGGAAGTAGACTGTGGCGTATTAATCTGTGGTACCGGGGTTGGAATCTCTTTGGCTGCTAATAAGGTAAAAGGTGTCCGTGCAGCAGTATGTTCTGATGTAACAACTGCGCATCTGGTAAAAGAACATAACAATGCCAATATCATCGCATTTGGAGCAAGAATTGTTGGAATCGAGAAGGCAAAAGATATTGTAAAAGCATACCTGAATGCAGAATTTCAGGGTGGCAGACATGAAAAACGTATTGCCATGATTCACGAAATTGAATCAAGATAGGGTAAAGTCACAAAAAAAGGTTGAAAAATGGCTTGTTTTATTATAGAATAGAACGAGTGAGTGACAAGTTTGGAATGAGAATTTTTTCCAATACCCGTAAGAACCTGCCGATGGCAGCGTCTTATGGTGCTTAGCAACGAAAATTAGGAGGAATATCGATGATTTCAGCAGGAGATTTCAGAAACGGAATTACAATCGAATTAGAAGGAAATATTTATCAGATTATTGAATTCCAGCACGTTAAACCTGGAAAGGGTGCTGCATTTGTCAGAACCAAATTAAAGAATATCAAGAGTGGCGGTGTAGTTGAGAAAACTTTCCGTCCAACAGAGAAATGCCCACAGGCACGTATCGACCGTAAAGATATGCAGTATTTATATTCTGACGGAGATTTGTATTACTTCATGGATGTTGAAAACTATGAGCAGATTGCTTTAGATAAGACAACCATCGGTGATACCTTAAAATTTGTAAAAGAGAACGAAATGTGTAAAATCTGTTCTCACAATGGCAACGTATTTGCTGTTGAACCACCATTGTTTGTTGAACTTCAGATTACAGAGACAGAACCTGGATTCAAGGGTGATACTGCAACAGGTGCAACAAAACCTGCAACTGTTGAGACTGGTGCAACTGTAATGGTTCCATTATTCGTAGAGCAGGATGATGTCATTAAAATCGATACAAGAACTGGTGAGTATTTATCCAGAGTATAATTTCATGCGAAATATGTGGGAGTTTCAAAACAGTTGTTTTGAAACTCCTTTTTCTGTTGCCGGGTATTAGGAAAGAACTGTCAGTGGCAGTACCAGCAGGTTATGGCAATGAGAATGGAAAGTTGAGGAAACAGGCTATGCAGGAAGAAAGCAGAAAAGAGAAAAATTTCATAAAAAGGATTTATTATGCAGAAGCACCAAAATGGCTGAAATATGCGATATTATTCGGATATCCGGTTCTGCTTTTTTATATTACTGCATTTATGACATATAATCCTTTTGTAAGAACCAGATGGAGAGCACAAATTCTAAATCTCATTTTATTTGAGGCTTTTGTGTGGCTGCTACTGGCAATTACCGGAAGTGCAGTGATTGCACTTCGTACGGAAACAATTCTTGGAATTGCATTGAGCATTGCGAATTATTATGTCATTTCCTTCCGTGGTTCTCCGGTGGTGCCATGGGATTTGCTGTCTCTTGGAACGGCAGCCAGTGTTGCCGGAGGCTATGATTATACTTTGCCGTCCCGTCAGATTGCGTTGATTCTTCTGATGTTCTTTCTGGCATTTACGGAGCGTTATGCAAAAATTCATATTTCACGGAAAAAGATATTGCTCCGCGCAGGTAGTGCTGTGATTTCTGTTGCCTGTATGGCAGGAATTGGCTGGATGGTACAGGATGATGCAATGGTAAGTGAATTACAGCTTTATCCGTTCCTTTTTACGCCTACAGTCATGTATGAACGAAATGGCTTTGCAGTGACGTTTCTTATGGATATGCAGTATCTTAAGGTGGAGAAGCCGGAAGGATATTCTGTTGAAAAGGCAAAGGAATTATTAGAAAATGAGGATGGTCTTGACTGGACGGCATCCGACCAGAGAAATAATGTTGGAAAGGAATTCGCGAATCAGAAAGAAACAACAGACCAGCTTCCGAATGTTATTGTCATCATGGATGAAGCCTTTTCCGATTTGGGGGTTCTGTCCGATGAGGCACTTCCGGTAAATGAAGACTATATGCCGTTTATTCACAGCCTGCAACAGGGGGCAGAAAATACCCAGACCGGATATTTGAATGTATCGGTGAAGGGTGGAAATACAGCAAATACGGAATTTGAATTTTTAACGGGAGATACCATGGCATTTCTTCCGGCTGGTAGTATTCCGTATCAGCAGTATATTACAAAGGACACACCAAGCATGGCATCTTATCTAAAGAGCTTGGGTTATGAGACCTATGCCATGCATCCATATTATGCGTCCGGCTGGAACCGGGATAAGATATATCCGCTGCTGGGATTTGACAGCTTTTATTCTTCTGCAGATTTCTATGGTTCCACTTATGTGAGGGGCTATATCGATGATTCATCCTGTGTGGATAAGATTATTGAGACATATGAAAAAAAAGATGCAAGAACGCCGGCATTTATCTTTAATGTAACCATGCAGAATCACAGCCCATATACCGATGGCTATCAGAATCTTCAGGGAAATATTACAGTAGATGGAACGGTATCTGCCCAGTTATCGGAATATCTGACCCTGGTAAAATTATCGGATGCAGCATTGGAAAAGCTGATTGATTATTTTGAGACACAGGACGAACCTACGGTTATCGTATTCTTTGGTGACCACCAGCCGACAGATGCGGTGGTGGAGCCAATCTGGAATTTAGAAGGCAAATCATCCTCTGATTTAACAGAAAAAGAAAATCAGCTTCGTTATAAGGTGCCTTATGTTATCTGGGCAAATTATGATATTGATGAGGCGGTAAATCAGGAGAGCAGTGCCAACTATCTGGGGGCACAGATGATGGAAGCAGCAGGAGTTCCGTTGTCGGATTATCAGAATTATTTACTGGAACAGAAGAAGGAGATGCCATTGATTTCCACGCAGCATACGGAAGCAGAAGGCAGTGATGCATGGCTTAATTATCAGACGCTGCAGTATTATCTTTTATTTGACTGGGATGGAGAAAAATAGAAATGAAGGAAAGATTACTTCGAATCAAAAACAATAAGAAGATGCCGTTAATACTGGCTTTTTGCATTCCGTTTTTTCTTGCACTGGGAGTCTGCATCGGCCATGAGATTTATCCTTTTGGCAATCAGTGTTTTCTGCATATTGATATGTATCACCAGTATGCACCGTTTTTTACGGAATTCATGAATAAGTTAAAGAGCGGAAGCGGGTTATTATATACATGGAATCTGGGGCTTGGTACAGATTTTGTATCCCTGATGGCATATTATCTATCCAGTCCTTTTAACTGGCTGTTATTATTATGTCCGTCTAATCTGGTAATCGAATTTATGACGGTATTGATTCTAATTAAGACTGGACTTAGCGGACTTACTTTTGCATTTTACTTAAACCGGCATTATAAAGATAATGGATATCGCATTGCTTTATTTGCGGTATTCTATGCGTTGTCCGGGTTTATGTGTGCTTATAACTGGGATATTATGTGGCTGGATACGGTGGTGTTATTGCCGCTTATTTTGCTGGGTCTGGAAAGACTGGTAGAAGGAAAGAAGATGACGCTTTATGTGGTAACACTGGCGGTTTCGATTCTTTCAAACTACTATATTTCCATTATGGTCTGCATCTATCTGGTGCTTTATTTTGTGATTCTGATATTAGAGCAGAAAAGCGGGATAGGAAAAGCAATTCTTAAATTTGCGGCCGGCTCCATCCTGGCAGGCGGTATGGGAGCAGTACTGATTCTGCCGGAGATAGTGGCATTAAGCGGAAGTGGTTCCGGTGGAATCTCTTTTCCGGAAAAAATGGAGTGGTATTTTGGCCTGCTGGATGAAGCAGCAAGGTTCTGCATTGGTGTCGAGCCGTCTTCTACGGTAGGACATATGCCAAATCTTTACTGCGGAGCGGCAATTTTATTATTATTATTCCTTTATCTTTTGAATCGCAGGATCCGAATTGGTGCAAAGATTCCAAGACTCTTACTGGTGGCATTTTTCTTTGTGAGCTTTGCAAATAATAAACTGGATTTTATCTGGCATGGCTTTCATTTTCCGGATGGACTTCCGGCAAGACAGACCTTTTTATTTGCATTTTTACTGTTGACCTTAGGTTATGAAGCAGTGCGGGAAGAAAGAGGCAATAGCATTTTTAAAATCCTATTTGCATTCCTGTTAGCGGAGCTGGTATTGGTTTTATGTTTCCGGTTTACAGATTTAGAGCAGGTGACACCGGAGCAGATGCTTTTAACAGGACTTTTGATTTTAGGTTATGCACTTCTGCTGTTATTCTATCGGCGGAAGGATAAGACGATGCGGACTATCGTATCGATATTTGCGGTGATTCTGGTATGTGCCGAGGCAGGCGTAAATCTTGACACGACCAGTATTTCTACTACCAGCCGGACGCTGTATACCCAGCATTTAGAGGATTATAAAACACTGGCGGAGACAGCAGGAGCAGAGGATGACGGTTTCTTCCGTATGGATAAGTTTAACCGGATGACGAAGAATGAGTCGGCACTTTCAAACTATGCATCCGCATCTGTTTTTTCTTCTCTTATAAATAAAGATGTGGCAGATTTCTACCGGGAGATGGGAATGGAAGGCGGTAAGAATTATTACTGCTATAATGGTGCAACGATGCTTACTTCCTCGCTGCTTTCGGTAAAATATATCCTGACGGACAGTGCAGAAGAGGAAAGTCCGTATCGAAGTCTGATATCAGAACAGAATGGCATATACTTATATGAAAATACTTATACACTGCCACTTGGTTTTATGGTAGATAGTGATTTGACGGAAAAGTGGGATTTTACCCTTGGAACACCGATAATGGCACAGAATGAACTCGCCTATGCCCTTGGTGCAACGGAGAATCTTTTAGAGCCGGTGGATGCAGAATTACATGATGGCAAAACCGTGATTCAGGTAACGGAAACCGGCTATTATTATGGTTATTATACGATGAAGGATGCCAAAACCATTACCGCAACCACTGGAAACCGCACGCGGACATTTTCTAAATGTGACCATGTCTATTTACTGGATTTGGGCTATTGTGAGGCTGGGGAAGATATTGCGCTGACTTCTGCCGATACGGATCAGATACTGGTGCAGGGCTACCGGTTAAATGATGCAGCATTTCAGGCAGCATATCATACATTATCCCAGCAGACCATGGAGTTAAAATCCTACAGTGACAGCAGAATCGAAGGCAGCATCAACGTAAAAAAAGCCGGAACTCTTTTGCTGTCCGTGCCGGATGATGAAGGCTGGCATGTCTTTGTGGATGGGGAAGAAGTGGATTATGAGCATTTCTGCGATGCGTTTATCAGCATTCCATTAAAAGAAGGCAGCCATGATATTATATTAAAATATACAACACCGAATCTGAAACTGGGAGCATTGCTTTCCGGTGGAGCATTGTTCTTATTCCTTTGCATTACCTGGATACCGGTTGTTGTGAGAAAACGAGGAGAGAGGGCATGAAGAAAAAAATAACATTTCTGATATTTGTGGTACTGGCGGTACTTTGTGTTGTTTATTCCGGGATGGTATTGGCAACGGGTTCCGGAACATCATTTTTTCTGGTGTGGATCGGACTTGCGGTACTTTTCTTCCTGTTTGGGTATTCTGTCTGGAAATCTTTCTGGAAGAAAGTTCCCCGGCTGGTTAAGGGAATCTGTATTGTTGTCGTTGCAGCGGGATTTACAGCATTTTTTATCGTAGAAGGCTGCATCATAAGTCAGATGCATGAAAAAGGCGAAGCGGGACTTGACTATATTATTGTGCTGGGGGCACAGGTGAGGGAAAGCGGACCAAGTGCTGCGTTAAAATACCGGCTGGATGAGGCAGTGGAATATTTAGAGGATAATCCAAAGACAATCTGTATCGTATCCGGCGGACAGGGTGCAAATGAACCATATTCCGAAGCCGAAGGAATGGCACAGTATTTAAAAGAACAGGGGATTGATGCGTCCCGGATTCTCTTAGAGGATAAGTCCTTAAATACAGAGCAGAATATGGAGTACAGCAAGGCACTGATAAAAGATGGGGCATCCGTTGGAATTATCACCAATGATTTTCATCTGTTCCGGGCAAAGCAGATTGCACGAAAATACGGACTGGACAATGTCTGTGGAATAGCAGCAAAGTCTACACCGGTTTATCTTCCAAATAATATGCTGCGGGAATTTTTAGCAGAGATAAAATTTTTGCTGTAATTATGCGGATGAATGGAAAAGTCAAAGACTGACCGGAGACTTTAATGTGTGCCAAGGCACATTCTTTGTTCTAAATGGGCTTGTATCGGGTGGAAGAATAGAATAGTATAAAAAGTAACAGGAGTTTTATGGAGAAAGGGTTTATATAGCTATGGAGATTAAATGCGAATACTGTGGCTCCATCATTAAGGAAACAGATGAGAAATGTCCTTACTGTGGAGCCACCAATCAGGCAGTAAAGCGTACTGCAGACCATACGCCAAAGACTATTGAAGAATTGCAGCAGTGGTATCAGGCGCGGAATCTGCCACCGTATGAAGTGACGAGATTCTTTATCGGAATCAATTACACACAGCCCAAAGCCTTTGGTATTTACCGGGAAGGTCAGAATGTCATTGTCTATAAGAACAAGGCAAACGGCGAGCGGGCGATCCGCTATCAGGGAACGGATGAAGCCTATGCGGTAAATGAGCTGTATCTTAAGTTAAAAGAGGAAATCTTAAACCAGAAGGAACATAATCGGGCTGGAAATGTAAGAAGCAGTTATGGAAATAACAGAAAGCCAATGTCAACAGGAAAGGTAATAGGAAGAACCTTTGCCGGGATTGGAGCATTCTTTCTTTTCTTCTTTGGTTCCTTTGTACTCTTTGTGTTAGATACATTATACCGGGGAATTGGAACAGCACTTTTTATTGCACTGATTGCCGCAGCACCTGTGGCAGTGATATTAGACCTTATTGTTTGTGGGTTAAGGGAAAAAAGTACGGTATTTGAAAAGATATATCAGGGATTTGCCGGAAAGAAATTCTTAACCTGTGCCGTTTGTTTCCTGATGTGCTTTTTAATCGTTCTGATTCCGATACATAATTACAAGAAGGCAAGTTATTACCAATACCAAAATACGGTTTACGTTCACAGCCACAATAACTGGTTCGAGTATGATGGTTATGACTATGATAAGATAGACAGCGATGAGGTACCGGATGATATTTTAAATAACCGTTCTGATTATGAAATGACTTATCAGAATGGCTATGACTGGGATAACAGCATTACCAATTTTGAAGACAGCAGATATTATGAAGAGCATTATGGCTCAGACAGCTCGGACAGCAGTTCAGACAGAGGATATGACTGGGATTCCAATGACAGCTGGGATTCTAATTCATCTGACTGGGATAGCGACTGGTAAATATTAATATATCATTTAGAAATTTATTTTTCTGTTAAGAATAATCTAAGAAATGAAATAGAATATCTTTAAGAACACTCCTTTTTCGTGTGCTTTACTAAGAGTAAAGAATGAAAAAGGGGTGTTTTTTATGATGCAGTCAGAACAGGAAGGACAACGAAATTTACAACAATCAGGAGCAGCCGGACAGCGGAATACACAACATGCAACGAACATAAAAAAGCGGAGCATGCGCCGGAAAAAAGCAAGAAGAATGCGAAGAATCAAAAGAATATTTGTGGCAGCAATAATTCTGCTGGTAGTTTTTGCCGCGGGCAGAACATCATTTGTGCAAGGCTTCTTAAATCACTGGAATGTAAAATCAGAGGCAACACTTACGGCAGAGGGGTATCCGGAAAGCCTTGTACAACTTTACGAGAAAAATGAAGAAGCAAGACAGTTTGTGCTTGATTATAAGAAGAATGGAAACAACGAGCAGCCGATTGATATTTCATCGGATGTAACAGATGGTAAAATACCGCTTTTCCTTCAGTGGGACGAGCGTTGGGGCTATAGAACCTATGGAGATAATTTCCTTGCAATTACAGGATGTGGTCCGACGGCATTGTCCATGGTCTATGTGGGACTGACCGGAGATACTTCCATGAATCCTTATGCCGTTGCCCAGATGGCACAGGAGGATGGCTTCTATGTGAATGGAAGCGGTTCCGCCTGGAGTATGATGACGGAACTTGCCACAAAGCTTGGCTTATCTGCACAGGAGCTGAGTCTCAGCGAAGACAGTATCCGGCAGGAATTATCCCAGGGGCATCCGATTATCTGTATCATGGGACCGGGAGATTTTACCACATCCGGACATTTTATTGTATTAACAGGAGTAGATTCCGATGGAAAAATAACAGTGAATGATTCCAATAGTAAAAAGAACAGTAATAAGGCATGGAAGATAGAAGACCTTATGAGCCAGATCCGGGATTTATGGGTGTATCAGTAGAAGTGGCATTCTTTACGAAAATCTGCTATAATTCTTGATAAAATGATTTGAAAGGCGAGTGGGAAAGAGACTGGTGGTAATCTTTCGACGGTAGTGTTTGAATATCCACAGCATTTGCCGGATGTGAATGTTGCATAAAAACTGTAAGGGGTACTAAGAATTTTGATTTAAATTTTATTTTTTTTCTGGCAACCGGTGCAAATTCGCATCCATGCTCAGATGCACCTCGCTGGCACATCCCTGTGCCAGCGTTGCCTGATGTCAGACAAAATTCCAAGTGCCCCTAACAGTCTTTATCATGCATCCACATTCCGGTAAATACTGTGGATATTACATCACATTCCGCCGGAAGAAAACCGGCATCACATTTCCCGCTCCTTTACAAATATTTTAACAAGAAGGGAGCTATAGAACATGGAAACATGGTATTACGAAGTCGTATCCATCGATGGAGACTATGCAAATTTAAAGAGGACAGACATTGCTTCAGATGATTTGAAACTTGTGGCAAGAGCACTTCTTCCGGCAGAAATTATGGAGGGAAGCAAGTTAAAATACGAACTGATGCAGTATGAGATTATAGAATAGCAGATAAAGGAGTTAGGGAAGATGAAAATCGAAGCGGCAAGGCGGGAGGTTTAGCAAAAATTATGAAAAAGGAAAAGGTTATTGGAATGGGGGTACTGCTTGGAATTATTATTCTGGCAGTGATTGTAGTTGTAGTGGCAGGAAATCAGAAAAAAAAAATAAAACGAAGACTGAGACAGAAAATAAAACGGAAACAGAGACGCAGATGGAATCAGACTCAGAATCAGAATCAGAATCGGAAACAGAAACTGCACCTGCGGATAAAGAGTCTTTGGACGCAGACGAGCTGGTAGAAGAGAACTTTCGTCAGGCTGGAATTACAGAATATGAAAAAATAGATATGGAAGATTATGAGAGCCAGGCAGGAATCGATTTATCAGAATATGTATCTTATCGGTTTTATTATGATAGCGATGGATTGAAAATTGAAGGATATTTCAGTGCACCAAAAGATTTACTGGATGGAAAAAAGACTTCCTGTCTTATTTATAATCATGGTGGAAATCAGGATTACGGAGCATTGGAAAATATAGAAATCTGCTTTTATGCCTATCAGCTTCATACCATTTGCATTGCATCAAACTACAGAGGCTGTGGAAGCAGTGAAGGAGAAGACCAGTTTGGCGGAGCAGATGTGGATGATGTGGTCCGGATTTTGGATTTGTGTGAGCAATTTTCCTATATTGATGAGGATGCCATAAATATGATGGGTATTTCCAGAGGCGGAATGATGACTTATGAAGTGTTAAGTAAGGATGAACGGGTGCATAAGGCAGTTGTCGTATCTGGCCTTTCCGATTGCTTTATGTCATATGAGGAAAGAAGTGATATGCAGACCATATTCGATTCTTTGGTAGGCGGTTCCCCGGAAGAGATGCCGGAGGAATATGAGAAACGTTCTGCAACCTATTGGGCGGATGAAATTAATATACCGCTGCTCATCATTCATGCCACTGGAGATGAAAAAGTATCCGTTGCACAGGCAGATAAATTAACAGAAGCATTAGAGCAGGCAGGAAAAACCTACGAATATATTACCTTTGATGGAAATTCCCACGGAGAAATCCGACCAGAGGATGGTGAGAAGATAAAGGCGTTTCTGGAAGGGCAGGAGCAGGAAGAAGATAGTGAAAAGAATAATGTAAAATAGTGAAAAAATAGTGTAATATTTCCTTCGCATGGTACTGTTGTATTCAAATAAGGTTTGTGAATTGTCGGAGGGCTCAAACGGCGAAAAATTGGAAGGAAGCCTTTCGTATCTAAAAAGTAGAGAAAAAGAATTGCTCTTGCTGCTCATGAAGAACTACAAAAGAGAGTTCACGCCTATCGAAGTCAGCAAAGAACTTAAGGTTACCAATAAGACGGTAACAAACTATGCAAAATGGGATGATTGATTTATATGTGAGAGGTAATAATTATGTAGCTTATTCAGAGATATATTCATCGTTTGCATCAGAAAAAAATAGTTATATTTCTGATTTGTTGTTGCTGGTTATCAATAATGACAGCTCTAAGGTACGAAAACATGGAGAAACATATGAAGTTGCAGGTGTTCGATTTACAGCAGACCAGATTCCTAAAATAGATACAAATAAGTTATTAGAAATAAAAGCTTGTAACAATATAATTGATTTCGGACAGAATCATTACTTCAAATATGTTTCTTCAGACGGAAAAGAGCATGCATTATTTACAAATGACAAGGGTGTTGGGGTTCCCTACTCGGAACATATGCGGGGAGCAGAGCATGATGCAGTTGCTCAGAGATATGCTCATTTTTGGCGGTATATGATGAACGATGATCCTGTATATGTAGGATTGACTTATTCTAATGATGATATTGATGAATTTATGAAACATGCAGGCATAGAAAATGGCTTCTTTACTGTTAGAATGGGGAATCGGGAAGCAACACAATATTATACCAAAAGCGAAAACCATACTTTGGATATTCCATAAGGAGAAGATTTGTGGTGTTTGGAATACCCGTCAAATTATAGATTTTTGGAAAAAATTGATTAATCTCTGAGAGTCTATTTATATGTGTTGTAGTTATCAAGCGAAGGGATACTTATATCGTGTTACAGGACATGGTGTAGGTATCCTTTTTGCATATTATCTATAATCATTACATAAAAAAGTGCAAATGCACAAAAAATAGTAATGGCTCTTGAAGTGAAAATAATTTAGTAGTAAAATAACATTACCAAAATTCGTGCAATACACAAAAATAAGGAGTGACACTATGGAGATTAAGAGAGATTCATACCTTGAACAGTTAAAGATAAGAAAAGATAACGGAATGGTTAAGATTATCACAGGAATCAGGAGATGCGGCAAATCATTCCTGTTATTTGTGTTGTTTAAGAAGTATTTACTGGAGAGTGGCATAGATAATGACCACATCATTGAGATTGCTTTAGATGGCATTGAAAATGAGGAACTGAGAGATCCAAAGAAGTGTTATCAGCATATTAAAGAGCGGGTGGAAGATGACCGGAAGTATTATCTGCTCTTGGACGAAGTACAGTTTATGCCACGATTTGAGGAAGTGCTGAACAGTTTGCTTCGTATCAGTAACATTGATGTGTATGTAACCGGCAGTAATTCTAAATTTTTATCTAGTGACATTGTAACTGAATTTAGAGGCAGAGGAGATGAAATAAGAATTTATCCGTTGTCTTTTGCAGAGTTCTATGCGGCTTATGATGGAGATTATGATGATGCTTGGGAAGAATATATGATATACGGTGGTTTACCACAAGTGGCACAATTTTCTGTAGAACGCCAGAAGGCTGAGTATCTTAAAAATATTTTTACTAATGTTTATATCAAGGATGTGGTAGAGCGAAACAAAATTCAAAATGTTGATGAGATTGGAACTTTGGTAGATATTCTTGCTTCTGCCATAGGAGCACCTACCAATCCAACAAAAATATCAAATACTTTCAAAAGTGAGAGAGGTATCAATTACAGCAATAAAACTATATCCAATCATATTGATTATTTGGCAGAGGCATTTTTGATTTCTAAAGCGGACCGGTATGATATTAAGGGGAGAAAATATGTAGGAGCCAATCTGAAATACTATTTTTCGGATATAGGACTTAGAAATGCCAGACTAAACTTCAGACAGCAGGAGCCGACTCATATTATGGAGAACATTGTTTATAATGAGTTGCTTGTGCGTGGCTACAATGTAGATGTTGGTATTGTGGATGTATTTGCAAAGAATAGTGACGGAAAGAGAGTTCATAAGCAGCTAGAGGTTGATTTTGTAGTAAACCAGGGCAGTCAGAGATATTACATTCAGGTGGCTTATGATATGACTTCTGAGGAAAAGCAAACACAGGAACTTAATTCACTCCGAAATATTCCGGATTCATTTAAGAAGATTGTTATAGTAAATGGAACAAAAAAGCCTTGGAGAAATGAGGAAGGCTTTGTGATCATGGGCATGAAATATTTTCTGCTCAATGAGGATAGTTTGGAGTTTTAGTATGGAAGGAGATAATATATTCCGATATAGAAATATGGATATAAAGTTAGGAGGCAGAGAAATGGCAACGGTTGTGTATTCTAATGAAGAAGATGATATGTGTTCTTTGGTGATAGCTCCGAAATAAATAATAGTAAGTACTTTGAGATTTTGGATAAGGAAATAATGAGAAAGGTAAGTGGAGGTTACAATTTAGGCATGGCTTACGTTGAAAATTGCATATATGGTGGAACATGGGATGAGTATAAAACGAGAGAAAAATAATTTGACTTTTTCCGAAAAGAAAAATATAATGACTTCTGAACGAGTAGCAAAATTGCGTAAATCCAGTTTTGTTACTCGTTTTTGTAATTTTATAATGCAATAAAAAAGTGTGTAGCTTATCAGCGTAAGTCCAACTTATAAGATAGGTGCGCACTTTTTATATTGCCAAATATCCGTAAGAAGCTGCCAGTGGCAGCTTCTGCAGGTGGAAAAAGGAGGATTAAGTTAAGATGGCAGAAAGTAACAAGATGAAGGAAATGCCGGTAAATAAGCTTATGGTGCAGATGGGAATACCGATGATTTTATCTATGGCATTGCAGGCGGTTTATAACATTGTAGACAGTGCCTTTGTAGGAAACATGAAATCAGGAAGTGAGGCTGCACTTAATGCACTTACACTGGTATTTCCGGTTCAGATGCTTATGGTAGCAGTGGGAATCGGAACCGGTGTGGGAACCAATGCACTTCTCGCGAGAACACTGGGAGAGGGAAAAAGTAAAAAAGCTGCAAAAGTTGCAGGAAACAGTTTATTTCTTGGAGTGATTATTTATGCAGTATGTCTGCTGTTTGGAATGTTTGGAGTAAAAGCATACATCTCATCCCAGACCGTTGATGCGGAAGTCATTGCAATGGGGACAAGCTATTTAAGAATATGCTGTGTGATTTCTTTTGGAATTATTTCCTTCTCGCTATTTGAGAAACTGTTACAGGCAACTGGGCGTTCCATTTATTCAACAATTGGTCAGGTTGTGGGAGCAGTGGTAAATATTATTCTTGACCCAATTATGATTTATGGCATTGGACCGGTTCCTGAAATGGGAGTAGAGGGCGCAGCCTATGCAACCGTAATCGGACAGGTGGTATCAGCAGCATTGTTATTTATTTCCCATGTAAAATTAAATAAGGAATTTGAGCATGGTGTAAAGTTTATGAAACCAGAGGGCAGAATTATCAGGGAAATCTATGCAATCGGACTTCCGGCAATTATTGGACAGGCGCTTATGTCTATTATGGTTTATGTGATGAATCTGATTTTAAAATTCAGTCCTTCGGCTCAGACCGCATATGGATTGTTCTATAAAGTACAGCAGTTTGTACTCTTCCTTGCCTTTGGACTTAGAGATGCAATCACGCCGATTATTGCATTTGCCTATGGAATGCATAGCAAGAAGAGGATTCAGGATGGAATCAGATATGGCTTAATCTATACGATTGTGCTTATGATTATTGGTGTGGCAATTACAGAAATTTTCCCGGGGGCTTTTGCAACTTTATTTAATGCAGGACAGTCAAGGGAATATTTTATCGGAGCAATGAGAATTATTTCTATCAGCTTTATTTTCGCCGGAATCAATGTGGCATATCAGGGAATTTATCAGGCTCTGGATGGTGGCATGGAATCGCTTGTGATTTCACTGCTCAGACAGCTTGTCATCATATTGCCACTGGCAGGTGTTTTCTCCAGTTTGGTCAGAAACGGACAGATGGGCGTTTCCTTAATCTGGTGGGCATTCCCGATAACAGAGATTGTTGCATGCCTTGTGGGATATGTATTTTTAAAGAGAATCCGGAAGAATAAAGTGGAAAGTTTAAGTTAAGGAGGAGTCAGCTATGGCAAAAAGAATCATTACAATCAGTAGAGAGTTTGGAAGCGGCGGTCGATTTATCGGGGAAGAAGTGGCAAAAAAACTTGGTACTGTATTTTTTGCAGTACCTTTTCTTTTTCTGGAAAGTGAAGTATGATACAGAGGAAGAGCAGCTGATTGACGACAGAAGAATTGGGTAACATAAGAAAAATGTGGAGGTAAATAAAAGGCATGCTGAATGTGAAAAATGCTGAAATGGCAGATTTAGAGCAAATTATGAAAATTTACAGATATGCACAGGATTATATGATAAAGTCCGGAAATCCGACTCAGTGGGGACATTTTTACCCGGATGCAGACCTGATAAAATCTGATATTGATAAAAATGCATGTAAGGTAATATATGACAAGGATGGAATCCACGGGGTATTTGCATTGTTTGATGGTACAGAACCTACTTATAAGCATATTGAGGGCGGTAACTGGCTGAATGAAGAACCATATCTGACGATTCACAGGCTTGCCGGTGATGGTCAGGTGCATGGCTTGTTTCCGTGTGCTTTAAACTATTGTAAAAAGATTTCTTTAAATATCAGGGTAGATACTCATGCGGATAATAAAACTATGCAAAGGCTGATTGAAAAGAATGGTTTTATAAAATGCGGTATAATATATGTAAAAAATGGAACAGCAAGAATCGCATATCAAAGGACTGATTTTCGGGCAGCAAGATTTGCAAGCATATCACTTAATACCACTAGGTCTGCGGCAAGAAGCGTAAGCTCATCGGTCGACAGGCATTCGGACAACTGGCAGGAAATTGTGGAGAGGTAAAAAAGATTTGTACAGTTTGACATAGTGGTTGTCCATAAGATATTTAGCGTTAACGGATCGTCCCTTTACAAACAGAATAAAAAAGCATATAATTCTTTTATAAAATATTTAATAAAAGAGGACAAAAAAACGGAAAATAAAGATAAAAGAAATATAGCAAGAAAAAAAATCATCAATTATGTGCTGAATCATCCGGTTATGTCCAAAGCGGAGCTCGCGAAAGAATTAAATCTGAGTATGCCGACTGTGTTAGCAAACGTAAATGACCTGTTGGAGAAAAGACTGTTAGAAGAAGTGGGCGAGTATGCGTCGACAGGCGGACGAAAGGCAAAAAGTATAGGAATTAATAAGTCATATTGTCATGCAATGGGGCTTTTGATCACTGCGAATCATATCGAAATGGTACTGGTAAATCTTGGAGATGAGATCGTAAAAAAAGACCGCATCCGTTTAAAATTTACGGCAGAATTATCCTACTGTACAGAGGTGGCACAAAAGGTTGAAACTTTTCTGGCAGACGAGCCTGCGAAGGAGACACTGCTTGGAATTGGTATTGCGATCCCGGGAATTATCGATCAGAAAGAACGGATTGTTTTAAAATCCCACGCGTTAGGGATAGAGAACTATAGTCTCCGCTTTTTAGAGCAGGCTGTGGGAATGCCGGTGTATTTTGAAAATGATGCCAATGCAGCCATGCTTGCAGAAAAAAAGCAGAAGTATCCCAATGCGATATATCTGTCTTTGAATCATACATTAGGCGGTGCTTTCTGCATAGATGGAAAGTTGTATCGCGGACAAAACCAGAAAGCAGGAGAGTTTGGTCATATGATACTTGTTCCCGGTGGAAAAAAATGTTATTGTGGTAAATCAGGATGCGCGGATGCATATTGTGCTGCAAGTGTACTGACGGAAGATAACAGGCAGTCGCTGGATGCATTTATGGAAAATCTTGAAAGTGGAGATAAAAAGGTTTTACAGATATGGAATGAGTATCTGGATCATCTTGCTGTTTTGATATCAAATCTACGGATGGCATATGATATGGATATCATACTGGGGGGCGATGTCGGAGGTGTACTCTCAGATTATATGATACCTTTGGGAGAAAAAGTGATGGCATATAATGGTTTTGAACATGATGTTTCATACCTGAAGAACTGTTCGTACAGGAAAGAAGCGTCGGCTGTTGGAGCTGCGAAATATTTTTTTGCGGAACATATGATGGAAATATAAATTATTATAGTGTGAAAACAGAGTGAAGTGTGAGCAAAAAAACGGAAAGGAAACGATAAGTGAGGTTTTCTTTCCGTTTTTTTGTGCGTTGATTAGAAAATATATACAAAAAGCATATCTGCAAATTGTGCAATGCGTAAAATTGAGAGAAATATATTGACAAAATATGTTTAAAGGATGATAATGTAATTACTTTAATAAAACATTTAATAAAACATAAAATAAAACAATATAAAAAAGGAGGAAGCAATTATGTTACAGCAGGTAATGACAAATCCAGGAGAAATTATTTTCAGAGAGGTTCCGGTTCCGGAGGTAAAGGAAAATCAGGTTTTGGTAAAGATTATGAATATTGGTGTCTGTGGATCAGATATTCATGTTTATCATGGAAAACATCCGTTTACAAAATATCCGGTAACACAGGGACATGAGGTTTCCGGTGAGATCACAGAACTTGGAAAAAATGTCACAGAGTTTCATGTGGGACAGAAGGTGACGATAGAGCCACAGGTATATTGTGGACACTGCTATCCATGCCGTCATGGAAAGTATAATCTCTGTGAGGAATTAAAAGTAATGGGATTTCAAACGACAGGAACAGCATCTGAGTATTTTGCAGTGGATGCATCTAAAGTAACACCTATTCCAGAAGATATGTCCTATGAAGAAGGAGCTATGATCGAACCTCTTGCTGTGGCAGTTCATGGTGTAAAACAGATGGGTGATGTGGCTGGCATGAATATTGCAGTCCTTGGAGCGGGACCGATCGGAAATCTTGTAGCACAGGCAGCAAAAGGAATGGGGGCAGCGAAAGTGATGATCACAGATATCAGTGATCTTAGACTGGCAAAGGCAAAAGAATGTGGAATTGATGTGTGTGTGAATACCAAAGATAAAGACTTTGGTGAGGCAATGATCGAAGCATTTGGACCGGATAAGGCGGATGTAATCTACGACTGTGCCGGAAACAATATCACAATGGGACAGGCAATTAAATATGCAAGAAAAGGAAGCACGATTGTACTGGTGGCTGTTTTTGCAGGAATGGCAGAAGTAGATCTTGCAGTGGCAAATGACCACGAACTTGACATTAAGAGCACGATGATGTACCGCCATGATGATTATATAGATGGAATCAGACTGGTAAATGAGGGCAAAGTTCATTTGAAACCGCTTATCTCAAAGACATTTGCTTTTAAAGATTATCTGAAGGCATACCAGTATATTGATGATAACCGCGAGACAACGATGAAAGTAATTATCAACGTCAGTGAAAAGTAAGGAGTTCGTATGGAAAATAAATATGGAATTGTCGGAGTTGCCCATGTCGGGCTTCCGACAAACGATTTACAGAAAACAGTTGAGTTTTATAGGGGTCTTGGATTTGAAGTAATTATGCAGACTTATAATGAAAAAGCAGGGGAAAAAGTGGCATTTTTACAGATAAAAAATTACTGTATAGAGACTTTTGAAAATGGGCAGGCGGCAATGTCAGACGGTGCATACCAGCATGTTGCTCTTGATGTGGAAGACATTGAGAGTATATATCAGAAAATCTGCAATGAAAAATACACAGTTATCACAGACGGAATCGAAGAACTGCCATTTTGGGAAAATGGTGTGAAGTTTTTTATGATTAAGGGACCAAATGAGGAAAGAATAGAGTTCTGTCAGAAACTCTGATAAAAACAGGAGGGACATATGGGAAGCGAAAACAAAAATGGAAAAGTACCGCTGATCAGTAAGATTGCATATGGGTTTGGTGATGTTGGATGTAATTTCAGCTGGATGTTTGTCAGTAATTTTCTGATGATATTTTATACAGACGTGTTCGGAATCAGTATGGCGGCTGTGTCAGCACTTATGCTTTTTTCAAGATTCTGGGATGCAATCAATGATCCAATCGTCGGGGGACTTACAGATAAAACAAAATCGAGATGGGGACGGTACCGTCCATGGTTGTTAGTAGCGGCACCAATCACAGCGATTCTTCTTGTTATGACATTCTGGGCAAGACCCGACTGGCCGCAGAATGGAAAGATTATTTATATGGTAATTACATATTGTCTGCTGGTTTTGGGGTATACCTGTGTGAATATTCCATATGGAACCTTGTGTGGTGCTATGACACAGGATATTGATGAACGTGCAAAAATAAATACATCCCGTTCGGTTGCAGCGATGATTGCAATTGGTGTGTTAAATATTATCACAGTTCCACTGCTCAGCAAATTCGGCAGTCATAGTGCAAAGACAGGATATCTGACGGTTGCGGTCATATATGGATGTATTTTTACAGCCTGTCATTTCTTCTGCTTTGCGAAGACGAAAGAGGCAGTGATTACTCCGGAAAAAGAAAAAATTTCTGTAAAGGTTCAGTTGAAAGCGGTTATGCAGAACAGACCATATCTTCTTGCATTGGCAGGACAGATATTATTTGGATTTACACTGTACGGTAGAAACGCAGATATTCTGTATTACTTTACATATGTGGAAGGGAATGCCTCCTACTACACAACTTATTCGATGTGCATCATTATTCCTTCTATCATCGGGGCAGCCTGTTTTCAACCATTATTCCGCAAGTTGAATAACAAAGGAAGAACAGCATCTCTCTTTGCTTTATTTACAGGAATTTCCATGTTGTCTATGTTTTTCTTTAATGCCAAAGAATCACCGGCTATTTTTTATGCTTTATCTGGTCTGACACAGTTTTTCTTCTCTGGATTTAATACTGCAATCTATGCAATTATTCCAGACTGTGTGGAATATGGGGAGTGGAAAACCGGACTTAGAAATGATGGTTTTCAGTATGCATTTATTTCACTTGGAAATAAAATCGGAATGGCAGTTGGAACAGCACTTTTAGCAGGATTACTTGGAAAATGTGGCTATATTGCAAATCAGACACAGAATGCGGCTGTACTTTCAATTATGAAACATGCATTTACGACGATTCCGGGTGCACTGTGGATTGTGACTGCGGTTGTATTATTTTTCTACCGGTTAAATAAAAAACGTTATAACGAGATTGTGGAGGAACTGAAAAATGGAAGAAAAAGTTGATATCGTGGCATTGGGAGAATTGCTGATTGATTTTACGGAAGCAGGACACAGTCAGGATGGGAGAAAATTGTTCGAACAGAATCCCGGCGGTGCTCCGGCAAATCTTCTAACCGTTGCAAGCCACTTTGGGTATCGCACATCTTTTATTGGAAAAGTTGGAAACGATATGCATGGTAAATTTTTAAAGAAGACATTGCAAAAGGAAGGAATCAATACAGATGCTATTGTTGAAGACCCGGGTTATTTTACAACGTTGGCATTTGTGGAAATCGGTGAAAGTGGAGAACGGAATTTTTCTTTTGCAAGAAAACCAGGTGCAGATACACAGTTAAAAAAAGAAGAACTGGATCAGACATTAATTTCAGGTTGTAGAATTTTTCATTTTGGATCATTATCGCTGACAGATGAACCGGCAGAAAGTACAACGATTGAAGCGGTAAAAATGGCAAAAGCAGCGGGTGCACTTATTTCCTATGATCCGAATTATCGACCGTCTCTTTGGAAGAGCAAAGAGGATGCAGTGAAAAAAATGAGATCTGTCATAGAATTGGTAGATGTCATGAAGGTATCGGATGAAGAGAGTATTTTGTTGACAGAGGCCGAAAGTTATGAGCAGGCCGCAGACCAACTCCTTGCTATGGGACCAAAGCTGGTAGCCATTACATTGGGAGAACAGGGTGTTCTTATGGCAACAAAAAGCAGAAAAGAAATCATCAAAGCATTTCAGATACATGCGGTCGACACGACTGGGGCAGGTGATTCATTCTGGGGAGGCGTATTATGCAGTATCCTTTCCATGAATAAGAATGTTGAAAAAATGAAATGGGAAGAAATCAAAAAGTGTGCTGTTTTGGGAAATGCAGTTGCTGGATTGTGTGTGCAAAAGAGAGGTGGCATCCCTGCGATTCCGACAAAAGAAGCAGTGTTTGAATTTATGCAGAAATAATGAATGTATATGACAAAATTGGGGCTATAAAAACGCCCCTATTTTTAACAAAAATATAAGCAGGACAACTTTCGATATTTGCTCCTGCTTGTATTTTATGTAAATTACGATAAGTTTTATTCCCTGTGTTCTTCGCCCCATGTACAGTCTGATTCTGGTGTAGTCTTTAAATGCTTTTCTGATTCCCAACAATCAATGCGGAGCATATAGCCAGCAGATATATAAACATCAATACTATTAAGCTGTGGATTGTATTCTGCAAATATTATTCTCGTCGTATTTTATCTCCTTATCATTCAATCAATCATTTGTTACAAAAATCAGAAGCATTTCAATCAGTTCACCATGTCACTTTCATTTTGTGTTATAATGTGTTATCAGATTTCTTGGTCTCCGCTGCCGCTTCGGTCGGCACAGAGCAGAGGTCCACTGGACCTCTTGTGCCCTTGTATTTGCCCTTATCAGAGTTCGTAAACACTGGTGCGATGATATAATACAAGGGAAACAATAAGGGAAAGCTCACCTGCGATAAATTCAGTATTTTCAAGGGTTTGCGGAGAATTTAATAACAAAATATAACAGTTATTAAATCTCTTAAAACAGGTGAAATCTCAATTCCAGTTTGGAGAATTGAAAAAACGGAATTTACTTATTAAGACATATAAACTGTTGACAATAAAGCTCCTATATAGTATATTTTTAATAAACTACTATATAGGAGCTTTTGTATGGAAATGAATGGAGGATTTCTTGTCACCAAAATAAAACAGCTTGGAGACCGGATTTTCGAGAAGATTCTCAGTGAAAAGAATATTGATGCGTTTAATGGAGCTCAGGGACGTATTCTTTATGTGCTGTGGCAGGAGGATGGTATCTCAATCAGGTCACTCTCGACTAAATGCGGATTAGCGATAACATCTCTTACTACGATGCTGGAAAGAATGGAAAATCAAGGGCTGATAAGCCGTGTTCAGTCTGAAACGGACAAAAGGAAAACACTCCTGTTTCTGACTGAGAAAGCACATGCCTTAAAGGGCGAGTACGATTCTGTATCTGATGAGATGGGCAGTATTTACTACAAAGGTTTTTCAGAGGAAGAAATTACCCGGTTTGAGGAATGCCTCGACCGCATCAGAAAGAATCTTGAGGAGTGGCAGAAGTCATGAGTATTTGTATCAAAGATCAGATTCAGAACATGAATATCGTCATTGGCTGCACAGTGGGGTGTACATATTGCTATGCCCACAATAACGTGAAACGCTGGCATATGATTGATGACTTCGCTGACCCTGAATTCTTTCCGGGTAAGCTTAAGATGATGGAAAAGAAACGTCCGCAGAACTTTCTTCTTACCGGCATGAGCGATCTCTCCGGATGGAAGCCGGAATGGAGAGACGAGGTATTTGTAAAGATCCGTGAAAATCCGCAGCATCAGTTCCTGTTCCTTACCAAGCGACCTGATTTGCTGGATTTTGATACCGATCTGGAAAACGCATGGTTTGGCGTTACGGTGACGAGGAAAGCAGAACTGTGGCGTATCGATGCTCTTCGGAAAAACGTCAGAGCAAAACATTACCATGTTACCTTTGAGCCGTTATTCGACGATCCCGGCACAGTTGACCTTTCCGGAATCAATTGGATCGTTGTCGGCACCATGACCGGAGCTCAGAGCAGGAAGATTCATACGGAACCGGAATGGGCATGGTCTCTGACGGACCAAGCACATAAGCTCGGCATTCCGGTGTTTATGAAGGAAGACCTTGTCCCTATCATAGGGGATGAAAATATGATTCAGGAAATGCCGGAAGAATTTAATAAAGTGTTAGAGGTACAGAAATCATGGAAGAAGTAATGAATGGAATCCTCATTCGTGAGGTGGAAACAAAGAACATCATGACTAAGTCTAGTCTGCCGGTAGGCGGTTACTCGGTCAATCCCTATGTGGGCTGTACACATGCCTGCAAGTATTGCTATGCTTCTTTTATGAAGCGCTTTACCGGGCACAAGGAGGAATGGGGCACTTTCCTTGATGTGAAGCATTGGCCGGAAATTAAAAATCCGAAGAAATATGCCGGACAGCGGGTGGTCATCGGTTCTGTGACAGATGGCTACAATCCACAGGAGGAGCAATTCGGGAATACCAGAAAACTTCTGGAGCAGCTGATCGGCAGTGACGCAGATATTCTGATCTGCACAAAGTCGGATCTTGTGGTACGGGATATTGATCTGTTGAAGAAGCTTGGACGTGTAACCGTTTCATGGTCGATCAACACACTAGATGAAAATTTCAAGAACGATATGGATTCTGCTTCGAGCATTGAGCACCGTATCGCTGCTATGAAGCAGGTATATGAGGCAGGTATCCGTACAGTCTGTTTCGTATCCCCGGTATTCCCCGGTATCACGGATTTTGAAGCAATCTTTGAGCGGGTAAAGAATCAGTGCGATCTGTTCTGGCTCGAAAATCTCAATCTTCGAGGCGGTTTCAAAAAGACAATTATGGATTATATCGCCGGAAAATATCCTGATCTTGTACCACTTTACGACGAGATCTATAACAAGCATAATCGCAGCTACTTTGAAGCACTTGAAGTAAAAGCTGAGAAAATGGCTAAGAAGTATGATTGTGCCTTTGTGGATAATGAAATGCCTTATGGCAGAGTCCCGCAGGGGCATCCGGTGATCGTAGATTATTTCTATCATGAGGAAATCCGTGGGACAGAGAATACCGGAAAAAGAAATCGTTAAATTCCAGTTTGCCGAAATATATTTCTAACTTTCCCTATTTTACAGACATTCCAGCCCATTCATTAGTGAAATGATATGTATTTTCCCTTATTTTTGCCCTTATGAGATAATCGTAAGGGAAATAAGGGAAAGTTTTATTTAGTCGTTGCCTGCCACTTTATCAAGTAACTTTGCGGATTCCCGCTTGGCTTTTCTTGTGGAATGGGCGTAGACATTCATTGTGGTACTGACATCTGAGTGTCCTAACAGTTCCTGTACATCTTTCGGAGCTGCTCCATTTGCCAGAAGGTTGCTTGTGTAGGTGTGTCGCAACTGGTGAAAATGAAATCCTTCAAATCCATCCAGTTTCTGAGCAATCTTCCTGCAAACAATTCCTAACGTGCTTGGCAGTTCCAAACTTCCATTCGGTCTTAAGCAGACAAAGGATATTTCCTTATAATCTTCTGGAACATTCTCTGTTCCGTCCAAATGATAGAACTCATAGTAAACTCTGTTTTTGTCTTTTACTTCTCTGTAGTAGTTTTTGTGGTAAAGTTCTCCGTACTGCATTCGGTTTTTAAGCTGTTCCTTTTGGGCATTACGAAGAATCTCTGCCAGTGTATCTCCAAAATCAACAATCCTTACCTTTTTTCGTTTGGT